>JAISDK010000125.1 GCA_031264875.1 Prevotellaceae bacterium | reverse complement strand
CCGGATTCGGGATCTTTCCACGCCGAAATCCATCAGCATCCGGGCATGGATTATCCGAAGGCAGGCCTCGCTTACCTGGCATGTCTGACCGTCAGCGAGGAAAATAAAAGCGTCGTTTCCGCACAACGATTCATGAACGACGTATTATTTTATGACCTGGCCGGCAACATCCGTACGGTCGCTACATTTGGAGACGGGCATACCGTCCCGGAAATCAAAGACAACACGGTCGACATGGGACGCAGTATCAAATGCTTTATTTACATCTGCGGAACACGGAATCGTGTCTACTGCCTGTATGACGGCACAACAGACTATACCGCCAAATCAAAAATCGTCGTTTTCGACTGGACGGGGAAACATGTGACAACATACCAAACCGACAGCTGCTTGAAACAAATCGCCGTCGACAACGACGATACCCACATCGTCGCTCTCGCTGCAAACGAACAGCACGGCGGCAGGGATATAATTCTGTATGACATTAAATGAAAATACGCAGCACTTTGTCCGGTCATGTCGCAATTCGAAAACCGACAAGGTTTACGCGCATCCGGAAGCAACGATGGAAATCGATTAATATGAGAATGTGGAATATGTCAATGAAACAATTAAAAATTAGTTGGGAAAAAAGGACGGAGAGTACATCTGCTTTTGCAAAAGACATGAAACTCTCCGCCCCGGCTTCCCTCCAAAAGCATTGCATCTTTTATTATTTTTCTTAAATATCAACAATATATTTTCTTACAAAATTCAATATATGAAAAAAATATCGTATTTATTGATCCCGGTTATATTTTGGGGCTGCAATTATAGTACCGAAACAGAAAAATATCAAAACAAACGGGATAATATATTCCATGTCCAGGAGAAGGTGAAAGAAATAAATACAGAAGACGTCCTGATCAGTTCACTGGCACGATTATATATAGTTCATGATTATTTGATTATAAGTGATCATCATTCAACAGATAAACTTATATACATTTTCGACAGGAATAATTTTCATTACATAGGCAATGCGGTAGATAGGGGACAAGGTCCGGGTGAAATTGCAAATATGGGGCATATAGCAGCAAGCGAGGATGGCAGATTTTACATAACCGACCATGGCAAGCAAAAGATTTTCAGTTATAACATAGACAGTGTTATTGCAAATCCGTTATACATGCCGGACGTAAAAATGACACTGAATGTAGAACTTTTCCCTGATAAATATCAATATATAAATGATACATTATCTATGGGATTAGTTATAAAGCCAATAGGAAATTCAGACTATAAACCATACGTTGCCAAATGGAATATGAATACGGGACATATCGAATTAATGAAATATGAACATCCCGGTATAGATAATAAGAAGCGCATCGGTTTTGCCATGTCTCTGGAAAATAATATATATATCGAATATCATTATTATCATGATCTAATGACAATTTGCAGTCTTGACGGAGATTTAAAATGTAACATATACGGCCCGAGTTGGAATATACCTAAAGTCTATAACTATAGAAAAGTTGTCTTTTGCGGTAATAGGATATTGGCGTCTTATTCCGGAGAAAGAAACTTTCAGGTACGTTTCCCGACAAAGTTCCTTGTCTTTAACATGGAAGGAGACTACATCCAAACATTAGAAACGGGATATAACATATCGGATTTTTGCTATGATAAAGATAACAACAGGATTATAATGAGTTTGGATGCAGAAGTGCAGTTTGCTTATTTAGATCTCGACGGACTTGTGGAATGATCAATCGCCGTCCATGATTCCATGTCCTTTGCCGTAAACGTGTTTTATTTTTATTCCCGGAAACCGTTTGGTTATTGAAAAGGGATATAAAACCATAAATAAAATATTGTCGTAAAAATGTCCGGATAATAAAAAAACAGTATCTTTGAAGTCGAGATAAATAACATATTGTTAAACTAAAAAAAGTAAAGAAGTGTTTATGCTGTTTTTGTAATTTGACGTTACCGGAAATGTCAGTATATAAAATAAACATTTACACTTCTTTCAATATATCTTCGGGAAATTAATATAAATAATAATATTGCTATAATTATGAAAATCATATTTTTCACATGCTGTTTCCTTACCTTTTTATCTTCCGCCGTTGCGCAGGAAGAAGGACCGGGAAAGATAATCACAACAAAAGACGGACAGAAGATAAAGACAGTTACACTGCCAAGAGGAGCGCAGCCCCCGATTATCCAGTACATGATATCTTCCGGCTATAAAGCCTTTAAGGTAAGACTGCACGATTCCATCCATCGTTCTTCATTTGATGTGAAATTTTATGTGGAGGAATACTGTAAAGACAGCGTTATAACGCACGAACCCATTTTTCTTGAAGCGGCAAGATCCCTGTTCGTATCCGAGATCCTGCCCGGCATCACGCCGGACGGGGCTTTGTTCCTGCATATAAGAACACCCGAGTTTGGAATAGCAAGGTACTTCCAGCCCAAAGACAGCGGGCGCTTCAAATGGCAGATCTTTACCGCAACCCCTCTCGGAAAAGAAGTTCCGGTATTGCTGATGTATGAAGAACAATCGGACGGCAACCGGACAGACGAAAAAATAACCGGACTTTTTGAATCCGTCTCCTTTAAAAAACTGCGGGACAAAAAGGCTATTGTCAAAAAAATACAGGCCGAAACGGCTTCATTCTACCTGTTGTTTTACGATGTAATTACAAAATCATGAAAAAACTTGTTACCTGCATCTCCGCAACCATGCTTTTCATCTCCTGCAGTGAGCAGAAATACAAATCGTCGGTTCGCTTTTCGTTTTCCGACATACCCGAACAAACGCACCTGAAAGGAACGGCCGTCGCGTTCGAGGATATCTTTAAACCCATCAGGCTGTATATAAAAGACAGTATTCTCTTCACCGTAAACCAGTCACAGGAATATTTCGTCACTGCCTATAATCTTAACAGTACGGAAAAAATCGGCGATTTCATGCCTTTCGGAAGCGGCCCGGATGAGGTTTTAGGTATACGTTCGATTCAATTCGCAGATTCGTCCGTATGGATCTTTGACCGGATGAGACAGAATTTATTCAAATACGGTTTTGAACAGTTTTTGTATAACCGGGAAATCGTCCCCTCCATGAAAACCCAAACAGACAATACAGACAGGATCCTGATAGTGGACAGCCTTTTGCTGACAAACAGTATGTCCCGTCACGAAGCACGGTTTTCAATCTACGACATGACCGGCAATTTTCTGAAAGACGCAGGTGAACTCCCCGACGCAGGCATCGACATGACCGAACTCGAGCGGCTGGAGTCATACTTCTGCGACATAGCGCTCAATCCTGCCGATAAGTCTGTCTTCGTCGCATACATGAATACCGATTTAATAGAAATATACGATAAAAACGGAACCCTGAAAACGAGACGGCACGGCCCGGAACATTTTTTCCCCGTAAGAAAACAAATGTCCTCCGACGGAGATATAAGAGTCCGTTCGGTACCGGGAGTGACCCGCGACGCCTACTTCTGGCCTGTCGCCTTTGAGGATGAAATCTGGACGATATACTCCGGGAAAGCTTTTGACCCGTCCGTCAAGGACGCTTTCCTGTGCAATGACATTCTGGTCTTCGACTGGAACGGCCGTCCCATTAGACATTATATTACAGACATACCGTTTTTTTCGATAGCAATAGACCGGGCTGGCAGCGCCATTTATGGAATTACATTAAACCCTGAATTTTCAATCGTGAAATATAATTATTAAAATGGAAAGATTAACTGTCAATAATATAGTATTATACTTCGCAAGACGTAATTTTATAAACAGAATTGAGACAGAATTTAATTTATTATTCAAATAATCTTATGAAGACAATTTTATATTCGAGATGAAGTTAAATTAAATTTGCATATTACGCGCGTAAGCGCGACCTTTGCAGGATGAAATATCAGGAATGGCAAAAAAAGACCAACCGTTTTGTGGCAATGACCGGCTACACGGAGGAAAAATTCAGAGAGTTGCTGCCTTACTTTAAGGAAGCGCATGACGAATATTTATCGGAATATCGCATGGATGGAAAACAGCGCAGGGGGGGTCGTGCGCACACAATGTATGCCAACAGTCCGCTACCCTTTATTGATATATTTATGTATTTTTTTTGATAATATAATGATGAATGTTAAAGCTATATATTCAATGCTTTTTGCCCTTATTTTATTCACCGGCTGTAATAACAATACCGGAAATGGAATAAAATAAATTCCAAAACCCGCATTTGAAAAAAGAATTTTCCTGTCTCCGGATTCGGTTGCTATTGACGTTGCCGTTGGTATTTCCGGGTGGAAACCGGCAAATGACCAAATTATAATCCTGTCGGTACAGGACAGGGA
>JAISDK010000092.1 GCA_031264875.1 Prevotellaceae bacterium | reverse complement strand
TGAAAAAGATTCAGCAAAGCGAAGAATCCCTGCAACAAAAAGAAGATGAATTGAGGGAAAGGAACAAAAAATATATGGAATTGCAGGCTGCCATGGAAAAGCAGGCAGAAGCTCTGGTTACACTCAAGAAAAAAGTTGCGGACGCCCTGGTTGGTTTCGAAGGAAAAGGACTGTCGGTTATTCAAAAGAACGGGAAAGTCTATGTTTCTGTCGATGAAAAATTGCTGTTCAAATCCGGAAAATGGGACATCGAAAAACCCGGACTGGCAGCATTGGCGGAAGTTAGCAAAATACTCGAACATAATACCGATATTAATATAGTTGTCGAAGGACATACCGACAATGTTAAGTATTCGGGAACAGGAGTGTTGATCGACAATTGGGATCTGAGCGTCAAAAGAGCGACTACCGTTGTCCGCACTCTACTTAAAGACACGACAATCGACCCTACCAGAATAACTGCTGCCGGACGTGGCGAATTTATTCCGCTGGACACAAACGATACTAACGAGGGCAAACAGAAAAACAGAAGAACGGAAATAATCCTTACTCCGAAATTCGATGAGCTGTTGGATATCCTGAATCAATAAAAATGAATAAAAGATTGCTGAAATATTGTAAAAACAAATATATAATCACTATTGTAATATTTGCTGCGTGGATAATATTCATAGATGAAATCACTGTACAGGAATGGATACAGCAAAAAAATAACAACAGGAAAATTATGGAAGAAATAGAACTGTTGAACAGGCAAACTATCGAATTGGAACAGCGACTTAAATACAAGAATAATAAAGACAGTATAGAGAAATTTGCACGCGAAAATTACTATATGAAACGAAGCAACGAAGTTATATATATATATGAATGATTTTGAAAATTTTTCAATTTTTGATATAACTTTTGCAGTCACACTTTTAATATCAGTAATAATCGGATTCACAAAAGGATTTGTGCGGCAACTGCTTGGCCTGGCAGGAATTTTTGTCGGAACTTACTGCGCATATAAACTGTCGTTGAAATTGACCGGCTGGTGGCACGGACACTTTAATGTAGATGCCGAAATAATGAAAATCATAGTGTTTATCATTTTGTCGGCAATAATTTATACACTTGTGATATGGCTTGCCGTATTATTGGGCAAATTGCTTAAAATGGCTATGTTAAGTTGGGTAAACAAACTGTTTGGAATGTTTCTTGGAGCAATTAAGGTTATATTGATTTTCAGTGCCCTGGCGTATGCCATCCATTATTTGAAGCTGACAGGCATGGAAATGAAAGATATAGACAATTCAATTGCGTATGATTATCTTATCTCAATTGCAAACTCAATATTTTTCTTTTTTGAAGCTTCGCAGCAAAGTTAGGAGCTAATATATTTTTCGTTGAAATTCACCAGATAAAGCTGCTTGGAAGCGCGTGTTACAGCTGTATAGAACCATCTCAAATCTTCAAAAGTAAGGTTATCGTCAGCAAAGTAAGGACAATCCAGAAAAACGCATTCCCATTGACCGCCTTGCGACTTGTGACAGGTGACGGCGTATGCAAATTTAATCTGCAATGCATTAAAAAAAGGATCTTCTCTTATCGTTTGATATCTTTGCCGCTTGTTCGCAATATGCTCATAATCCTCAGCAAGACCGTAAAACAGCTGTTTATTCATTTCGGCAGATAGCGAAGCTGATTCTGTTGACAAAGTATCCAGGATAGCCTTGTTTTCTACCTCGATATTATTGTAATCGGGAAATTCCAGTACCATATCGGCAAAATGCAACCCGTAACATTGCTGGTATTTTTTTATTCGCCTGATAGTTGCCATGTCGCCGTTGGCAATAAAGTCTATTTCCTCCATTTCTTTGGAAATCTTGTAATTATTTTTAACAACCATAATCCTGTCGCCGGAAGCAATTTCGTCTTCCATAAAAAACACTCTGTTTCTTATGCCTTCATTATACTTGTTAGCCTTTTTGTTTGATTTGCAAATGACGATAGTTTCGTCTTTTCCATATTTGGCGTATGCATCCGAAAGAGCTTCAATCAAATCGACACCCATAACATTCATAACATCAGGAAAATCTGTCCTGAATTTGGGAAATCTGACATTATTGGTTTCAATCTGTTTTCGGATTTCCGTTGCATTAAACAATATTCCCGATTCATTGGTCTGCCGCACAACCTCTTTCAGTTCGGCGTCCATGCAATCGCCATAATCTCCAAGCCTGTCGGCGTCCAGTGCAGGGCTTAAGCTGAATCCCACAGGCGGAAGCTGAGCGTTGTCGCCCACAATGATAACTTTACACTTCGTGCCGCTTTTGACATAGGTCATCATGTCTTTCAACAAATCGCCTGAACCGAAAATTGACTGCTCGTATGAATTTCCTGATATCATAGATGCCTCATCTACAATAAAAATGGTGTTCCTGTGCATGTTTGGAGCGAGAGAAAACTCCGACTGTTCTTCGACAGACTTTTGTCTGTAAATTTTCCTGTGTATAGTAAATGCTTGAAACCCTGCGTATGACGACAATACTTTTGCCGCCCGTCCGGTGGGAGCCATTAATACTGTGTTAACTTTTATTTCATTCAAGCTCTGTATCAGCGCTGCGATTACCGAAGTTTTACCTGTCCCGGCATATCCTTTCAGCAAAAAAATCGACACATTTGGGTCGATAATGAACTGCGAAATGCCTCGAATCAACGTTTTTTGTCCCGGTGTAGGAATAAATTTCAACTTGCTTTCTATAAGATTAACAATGAATTCGACGTTCATGATGAAAAATTTAATTTAAAAAGAATCCTTTTCATATATTTTTTTTCTAACTTTGCGCGAAAGTAATTGAAATTTTTTGATTGAAATAAAAATATAATAAGTAATTCAAATATAAAGTAATGAAGACTATCATTCAAATTATTCTGGGCGTTATCGTCGTTGTTTTAGCCTATTTGTTATACGATAGCTTAATGGAACCTATCCGTTTTAACAAGGCAGTCGAATCTCGTAGAGAGCTTGTAGTTCAGCGGTTAAAGGATATAAGAGAGCTACAGGTGGCATATAAGGACAGTTATGGTCGTTATAGTGGAGGATTTGATACTTTGATCAACTTCTACAAAAACGACAGTCTTAAAATCATAAGACAGGTTGGTTCGTGGGACGATTCTCTTGCTGTTGCCAAGAAAATGGTTTACACCGATACCATAAGAATTGCAGTAAAAGATACCCTGTTTAAAAACATTGCCGGGTTCAGTATTGATTCTATCGCTTATACTCCAATTGTACATGAACCGTTCCAGTTGCAGGCTATTTCGTTCATGTCTATTTCAAAAGTCGTCATTCCGCTGTTTGAAGCGAGCGTACACAATGACGTGTACCTGAAAGGATTGAACAGGCAATCAGTTGTTAATCTCAATGATGAACAAAAAAACATGAACAAATACCCGGGACTTAAGGTTGGGGATGTAACACAGCCGAATAACAATGCCGGTAATTGGGAGTAAAAAAAAAAATTAAGTCAACAAATCATAGATTGAATGCAGTCCGGCATTAATTATGTTGATAAAAGTTACTCTTTAACAGAGAATAAAAATTACAGATTATCCATTCAGGTAAGCCTGAATGGATTTTCTTTCTGTATATACGATACTGATAAGCATAAACATGTTGTATTGAAAAATTTTTCCTATTCCGAAAATATTGCAGACCTCAATCTTTGGGCTAAGGAAATCAACAGAATAGCGGAAAGTATAACAGATGACATTGCTGTCGTTACAACCCCTGTCAAATGCTTGTTTATATCCCGAAAAAATGTCCTTATTCCGAAGAAGATCTTTTCGATAAACAATATCAAGTCGTACCTCTCGTTTTTCTTTCAATTCGACGAGCTTGACGAGATTTATTACCGGTATGTTCCCGAAATTGAAGGTTACTGTTGTTTCGCCTTGCCAAGTCCTGTAGTATCCAAAATAATTTCACGGTTCGGCAAATCGGATTTTTACACTCAAACCTATCAGGTAATCCATCGGGCAAAAGTTTACGGAACGGGGATGAATGTTGTGTTTTGCGATAATTTTATGGATATAAGTATCTTTAAAAGCAACAAGCTTGTTCTTAACAATTCTTTCGAAATATTTGACATCAGGGATATAATCTATTTTATTTCAGCTATACGCGACAAATTTGATGTCGGGAATATACCTGTATATATGTCGGGAAATATTTCAAACAGTGAAATAAAAAAACTGAAAAAGTTTTTCCCTTCCATTATCCAGGAACAGAACAGAAAAATATCACTGCTGCTTGGTTCCGAAATTTCGGCAAAATACTATAATCTGCTATCATTACAGGAATGCGAATAATTAGCGGACAATATAAGAGTCGGTTACTGCCTGCTGTTCCCAAGGGATTTGATGCTCGTCCAACTACGGATTTCGCCAAGGAAAATCTGTTCAATATTCTGGAAAACATGTTCGATTTCAGCACAGTTAATGTTCTCGACCTTTTCGCCGGAACAGGTGGAATATCTTACGAATTTGCTTCGAGGGGAAGTAAGCATGTCGATACTGTCGAAATAAAACCTTTGCATTTTTCATATATAAAAAAAACTTCCGAAGCATTGGGTTTTCAACAAATACACGTTATACGAAATGATTCGTTCCGCTTCCTCAAATTCTGTAGCGAAACATACGACATCATTTTCGCGGATCCTCCATATACCAGCAATCAAATAGCATTGATTCCAAGGTTAGTGATAGAAAATAAATTACTTAACGAGGACGGATGTATGATAGTAGAACATTCGGCAACAGACAATTTTTCGGAAATTGAAGGCTTTACGCAACATCGGCAATATGGCAGTGTGAATTTTTCTTTTTTCAGAAAATAGTTGCGTGATGTATAATATTTAAAATTAAAAAAAGATGAAAAGCTATTTTACAGTTTCAGCCTTAACGGCTATTGCATGTTGCGTTTTTCTATTCTCCTGCAAGGAAAAGAAAGCGGACAATGTTCAACACAAAGTAATTTCCAACTATACGGAAATCGAGGAATGTTACGATTCCGTTTACTTTAAATCGTCTATTGCGATTAGACTGGAAACCACGGATGAATGTCTGATAAAGGAAATCGACAAAATAATGTTCGACGAAAACAGACTGTTTATTTTTGATAAGTCGCTTAACAGCGTTTTTGTATTCGACATGGACGGGAAATTTTTACATGCGGTGAACAGAACGGGTAACGGTCCAGGCGAATATACGGATCTGAGTAGCGTGTGTCTTGACGTTGAAAAAAAACAGTTGATACTTGTCCCCTTTACCCCGTTAAAAATCTATTATCTTGACTATGACGGAAATTTACTGCGCGAGGCGGACAGGGCAAAAATCTGGTATAAGGAGATTAACTGTCAGGATAATAATATATATGCAACTATTTTGCCACGTCAAGGAAACGATTCCTGTTATATCTACGCCATAGATAATGATGGAAAGGAACGGTGTTTTGTCGAATATCCCGAAGTGTATCAGAATACTTATTTTTTCGACAGGTACTATATGACAAAAACCAAAAACCTGAATTTTACAATCAACTGTGAAAATTTCATTTACGAAATCGTCGATGACAAAGTCATAAAAAAATACGAGATTGATTTTGGCAAATATAACCTGCCGAGATACTATGTGCGAAAAGATATTCCGTTAGACGAATTTTTAGACGCTATGAAAAGAGAATACATATACAGCATAGTAGAAGTTGTCGACGGCGATAATTATTTGGCTTTTACAACAAACAGGCTAATACCCGCCTATATATATTCAAAAACGGAGGATTTACTGACAAGAATCTTTAAGATACGGGACAGCAAATATGCCTTTTCTTGTAATCAGATGTATCACATTGAGAATATGCCCAACAGCATAGCGTTTATTAAAGATGCGGCGTCACTGTTAGATTTGAAAGACGCAACAAAGTTCTGGGAAAACGAAAAATGGGCGAAACAAAAGCAAAATTTATGGAACTTGACTGAAACAATGCAGTTTGATGATAATCCTGTTGTAATGATTTATAATTTTCGTTAGTAGCAGTTCTGGTATATAAATAGAAAATGACCGCAGATAAACATTAATCTGCGGTCATTCTTTAAATCTGCGTCGCCTCTTCTGTCAGAACTTCACCTCGTATATTTTCGTCATATTATATCGAGCGGACGAGGTTTCCGTGCAACGGGCGGCAAGGCGGACATAGTAAGTCACGCCCGTTTTGAAGCCCGTGCGGACAGACACGATTTCCTTACCGAGATCGTCTGCTGTGAGCGCCTGGTCGCTGTTCGTACTCACGTCGGTGTCGTAAAC
>JAISDK010000008.1 GCA_031264875.1 Prevotellaceae bacterium | reverse complement strand
GAATCGTCGTTAAAGTCCGTTTCCACGGCGCGGTATGATATCCAAAGCAGTACGCCGACGTTTTTCTCTTTTCCATAACGTATGATTTCGGGCAAATCCACTTCCGGAACTATTTCCACGGCATGGTTGATGTCCTTTGCCCAGCCTTCGTCAAGCAGGATATATGGAATATTGTATCTTGCCGAAAAATCAATGAAGTATTTGTACGAAGCTGTATTCACTCCCGTAACAAAATTGACGTCAGGGCCATAATGAGCATTACGGTTAATCCAGTCCCACATCACCATCCCCGGCTTAATCCACGAAGGGTCTTCGATTACACTTTGTGGAGACAGACGGCAAACCATAGTACTTTCAATCAGTTGCCCGTCATTTTCGGCAATTATGAAATAACGCCACGGAAATTCGCGCGTACCGGATGTTCGCGCAATATAATCGGTTGTTTTGCTGACGGCAAATTTTCGCTTAACCGCCTGCGTTTCAACAGGGACATGCGGGAATATTGCTCCGAGACCGTTATTTTCTTCGGTCTTTTTGATGAAAAAATTGGGATAATCGTTAATATCCGCTTCGGAGAGAAGTATTTTTGTTCCTTTTCGGGTATCGATCAGCACGGGAAGTTCGCCCATTTGTCCATCGGGTTTCCACTGTTTCGATTCGAGATGCAGGTATGGTTCTTCGTAGGTGGTTGCAAATCCCCTGTCGTCGGCCATTTGTACATGCAGGAGGTAGTCGTCGGGAAAATAGATGTTTATGTCTTCGTTGAGTATGTCGATTTCTCCTTTTCTGCGCAGGATGAAACGGTATGCAACGCCGTCGTCGAAGGCGCGAAATTCAAGCGACCAGTTTCCTTTGAAATTGAGGAGCAGCTGGTTGTATTTGTTTTCGACGGTCGAAAATTTGAATGGGACTACGGGGGTAATCCGTGTGTCGGCGGAAGTGCGTTTCTGTGAGATCAGCCTGGGTTTTTTACCGAGCGCTTCGCTGCGCAGATGCAGTGCGATTTCGCTGTTTTGCAACAGTATTCCCTTGCTGTTGGAGATTGTGTAGCAAACTTTGTCGTTCAGGTCTATCGACATTTTAATTTTTCCGTTTGGCGAAAGCAGCTCTAAAGGCTTTTGCGCCATTCCGGAGGTGCATATTGCAGCGAGGGACATGAAAAGCAACGCTGCAATGATGTGCTTCATGCCGGCTTTTAAAATAGAATCGGTCATAAATATTCAATTATTAATAAATTATACGTTTTGTTTGTTTTTAGCCCATTCGTCGTACCCGTAACGCTGCTTGGTTGCATTGAATTTGAAAAGCAGTAAGACTAACATTGCATTGCTGATGTCAATGTCATATACTTCGTGCAGGGAGATTATTGTTCTTTCAAATGCTTCCAGTTTTTCGAGAACCAAACTTTCGGGATTTAGACAGCATACTGCATAGTTGGAGATAAATTCGGTCATTTCCTTGTCGGTAATCGGTTCGGGTGTTTCCGACAGTATTGTTTGCAGCCTTTTACACGATTCCGGGTCTTTAGGATCGACTTGCTGAACGTACCATAACATTTTAAACATGAAGTAGTCGGGATATTCCCGGTAATATTTTTCCAGCTTTTTTCCAAACTGCTCTTCGTCGTCCGTGAATGACAGGTCGATATAACATGCGAACGCAACGTTGCCTATTTCCTCATTAAATGCCTTCAGCGCTTCTTCGGAAGTCTCGGCATTTATTATGTCTATAAATCTTACATATACTTCAATTGGAATATCCGGCCCATCGGTTTTGTCGAATATGCCGCCGTGAACTAATGAATTGGGTATGTCGAGTACGCTGACAATTTCGATATCAAAATCTTTTTCGATAATCTCGGCATATTTGTCAATCAGGTCAAAATCGGCAATGTTTTCGACTGCCACGTTAGTCAAGGCTCTTACCTCGGCGCCTTTATCAACCATCATTTTGCTGTTGTTGCCTATTTCGTATGCCATCTCCAGAAACTCTGCTTTCAGTTCCTGTTCATCTAAATTGCTGTATGATTCTTTCAGCGCTTCATAATGTTCTACATATTCGTCATCTTCGTCGCTATATTCGTCGTCGTCATCATCGTCGTCATCATCATCGTCATCATCGTCGTCATCATCATCATCATCATCATCATCATCATCGGAAAAATAACCTTCATCGTCATCATCTTCATCTTCATCTTCATCTTCATCGTCGTCTTCGTCATCATCGTCTTCGTCACCGTATGGCTCAAAATAATTGCCTTCCTCGTCAATAACCTGGTATTTAAAGGATCCGTGGCCTGCCGTTTTCTCCAGCTGATCGAGTATGTGTTTTTGCTGAACTGGTGTTTCGTCGCCCATACTGACATAAATGGGATTCCCGTTTTTGTCGCCGCAATGTATTTCGATTACAGGGATGTCGCTGTTGTCTTCTTCCAGAAAGTACTGTGTGACACGTGTAAATTCGGGAGTGGGATCGAATCCGAAGTCTTCGGCATATTCCAGCGCGTGATAAATGATGTTGTGAGCCAGCGCGTATTCGATTTCCACGAGGTTCGTGCCTTGATCTTTGGCATACTGGTATATCGACTCCAGTGCATCCTCCGGTTCGTTATACCTGAAGAAGGAGTCTTTTACTCCCAGGCATAAGAGATCAACAAAATACACGCAGTAGGTCAGGTTTCCCGAAGCGTGCTGGCGGATAATGAAAATGGGCGACAGTTGTGTAAGTTCCCAGTTATCGGATATTAAACAGCGGTATATCGGCAGGTTGCGCGACTTGTTTTTGATGTAGCTTTCGGGACTCAGGTGTATTTCCTTCCCGCTTTTTTTTCTTTTTTTAGACATTGTTTAGCTTTTATATTTGATTTACTTATTTTCATTCGTTGTGTTTTCCCGAATCTCCAGGGTTACGGGACAGTGGTCGGAGAGTATGACGCTGTCGAGTATTTCGGCATTTTGCAGCTGCGGCTTCAGCGTGTCGGTGACCAGGAAGTAGTCTATTCTCCAGCCGAGGTTTTTGCTTTTAGCGCTGCTTCTGTAACTCCACCATGAATATCTTTCGGATTCGCTGCAAAATTCGCGGAAGGTGTCAGTCCATCCGGAAGCGATGAAGCTGTCGAACCATTCGCGTTCTTCGGGCAGGAATCCTGAGGTTTTCAGATGCTTGTTCGGGTTGTTGATGTCTGCGGGTTTGTGGCAGATATTGAAGTCGCCGCCGAGTATGATTTTGGGGCGGTCGTTTTTCAGCTTGTTTACGTATTCCGTGATGTTTTGCAGGAAATTCATTTTGACTGCCTGCCGCACTTCGCCGGTCGATCCCGATGGGAAATATGCGCATACTACGGTGATGTCGCCAAAGTCTGCGCGTATCACCCGGCCTTCGGAGTCGAACAGGTCAACGCCGATGCCTTTCGATACGAAGTCGGGTATGGCACGCGACAGCAGGGCTGTACCGCTGTATCCTCTCTTGAAGGCGGAGTACCAGCGACAACTGTATCCGAGTTTTTCGAAATCACGAACGCCTATCTGGTCGGGTACTGCCTTTATTTCCTGGAAACATACGATGTCGGGATTTTCCTTTTTAAGGAATCCTGTCAGTCCCCTGCCTGTTGCCGAGCGTATTCCGTTTAAATTTAATGATACCAGTTTCATTTTTCTTTATCTGTTGAATTTCATTTTGATTCCCATTTTTCAAAGCCTGTATTTATCGCCGTCGCCTTCAAGTATTTTCAGATAGCCGGTGTAGCGGCTTTCGCTTATTTCACCCGATTCGACGGCTGCTTTTACGGCACATTCGGGCTCGTGGGTGTGACTGCACATTCCGAATTTGCAGCCGGCGGATATTCTGAATATTTCGGGGAAATAGTGATAGAGTTCCGAGCGGTCGATGTCAATCAGCCCGAAGCCCTTGATTCCGGGCGAATCGATTACGAATCCGCCGTTTATCTCAAACATTTCGTAGAAGGTGGTTGTGTGCATGCCCTTGTTGTGGGCTTTGGATATTTCGCCGGTTTTCAGCTTCAGGCTTGATGAGAGACTGTTCATTATTGCCGATTTGCCTACTCCCGAGTTTCCGGAAAAAAGGCTTATTTTCTCCGGTATTTCCGATTTTATCCTGTCGATGTTTGTGCCTTTGAGGGCCGAGACTTCCAGTATTGTGTATCCCGCGCTGGAATATACCTGCTTGAAGTGTTCGAGTTCTTTCTTCAGATTGTCGGTAACCAGAAGGTCTGTCTTGTTTACCACAATACATGCGGGGATTTTGTATGCCTCGGCCGTTACCAGAAACCGGTCGATAAATTCGTACCGTGTTTCGGGACTGGTAAGGGTGACTATCAGAAATACTCTGTCGATGTTGGCGGCGAGGATGTGTGCCTGGCGCGAGAGGTTTGTCGAACGGCGTATGATGTAGTTTTTCCTTGGCGTGATGTCGGTTATGATTCCTTTTCCTTCGGATACTGCGGAAAAAATCACTTTGTCGCCTACAGCTATCGGGTTGGTCGTTTTCATGTCTTTCAGACGAAGCTTGCCTCTTACCGTCGAAAGATACAACTGTCCGCTGCTGCTGCGAACAGTGTAGTTACTGCCTGTATGCTTAACGATTAACCCTGTCATCTTAAATATATTTTATGCCGGAAATAACCGGTGAAACGGCGCAAAAGTATGGTTTATTATGCAAACATGCAAATTATGCTGCACGAGGACTATAATTGAAAATCTCTGAAAAGATGAAATTGGGCTTTGCAAAGCAGAGCCTTGCTTTTTAACACGACATAGTCTGGAGACCAATGTCGTCAAGTTAAGCCATGCTATTGCCTAAAAGTATTTTAATTTTAAGGACTTTAAGGACTTTAAAGTCCTTAAGACTTATAGGCAATAGCCCTGAAATGGCATGAAATAACCTTCGCTCGGCGTAGTCTGGAGACTACGCCGAGCGAGGGTCAATAGACAAGTCAGGATCTGCAAGCTATACTGCGCACAGTATAAAAACATGTTTACATGGTCAAAAAGCGTATTGACCGAATTGTCTAAAAAAATATGTATAACATTACATATTAAATTATTAATAAATTAGAATTACTTGTTTTCGTATGAATGGACGAAAAAAACACGTGCGTGATGGGTTTCAACAATCGATAGATGGGTTTCAACAATCGATAGATGGGTTTCAACAATAGATAAATGGGCTTCAACAATCTATAAATGGGTTTCAAC
>JAISDK010000227.1 GCA_031264875.1 Prevotellaceae bacterium | reverse complement strand
AATTAAACTGAATATTAGTATGATACCGTCATTGAACATTCACATGTATCCGGCGTAGCCTCACAAGTATATGACACACCACTGCTTCCTGAAGTAGTAGTAAATGACGGCATGCAAGTGCAATCATCATCATCAGCTGTACATGTTATTGTCTTTCCATTCCATTTTGCAGAATTTTCTTTCTCTGATTTTAATCGGACTCTGTTAGGCATCCAAACTTTCATGCCGGGAGCTACAGTAAACGAATGGCTGTTTGTTCTTATAAGACCTCCCACAAGATTATCTGATGTCTCGTATTTGATGAGAACGGAATAACCTTCCTGTACAGGAATATACTTAAGACTTGTAATACAAAATTCTTTATCAATCCCGAACTTTTCTGCAACAGAAACAGATACAATCTCTTTCAAGCGATAGATGTTTTCTGCTATTTTTTCTCCATTTGGAGCAGTTAAATTCAATGATTGTTCATTTTCGGATATTTTTGTATTGCCAAGATCATCATCCTGGCTGCAACTTTGCATGAAAATTCCTGCAGAGATCATGCCAATAAATATAATCCCCAAACTGAAAACACTACTCTTTAATTCTTTTAATATATTAGTCATAATTATATTTTTTTTAAAATACATACGCAAACCGTTTTAATTATTCTATGTTTCCGCAAGTAATTTTCTTCAAAATTCTTGAAAGGCGTTTGCAATTTCCTTTCATCTTGCCATGTCTGCTTCGACCGTTTCCGTCCGTCCCTGTCTTTCCCTCAAAGCATAAAGAAAAAAACACTTCATCCGGACTTCGTTACGGAGGCAAGAGTTCCTTTGGAGTTTCATTTTCCAAAAGATGGCCTTGCCCGGGTTGTGTTTTATTAATTGGTTCGACATCTGTCCGGCTTTCTGACGCCGGAACGGTTATTCCTTCTTCCCTGTCTATCAATTCTCGCATTTTCTGTTTAATCGCATGGACAGTAGCGGAAGGGATTTTAACTTTTTTATCTACTATTTGCTGTGCCAAAGTTCGTGCTTCATCCGTACGTCCTGTGGCGGTGTAAAGTTCTGTTAGCTCATATAACGGCATGAATCGTCCCGGACACATGGATGCGGCAAGTTTCAGATGTTTTTCCGCTTCGTCGTACTGACACAATTCCCTGTGATTATCGGCAAGGAGCATCTGGACATCCATATCATTGTAATATCGAACGCATCGTTCAAATACCGACAGGCTTTTCGCATATTCCTTTACTTCGTGCAGCTCTGCGGCGTGATTATACAGGAACAGGCCGTTTCTTCCAAGATACTTATACAGTTTACCGTATTCGGGCAATACTTCCCCTGTTCTTCCCGCCAATGACTGCTTTGCTACTGTGTTCCACCGGATTTCCGATTTCATCAATGAAACTCCTGTAGGTAAAAATGAGATTGCAATCGAAACCAATCCTGCTCTTGTCATATTGACGATCCTGCAGGAAGATACTTTGCCAAGCAGACAGATCAGGGCTATATTAAGAAACGCTATCACCCAGGTGAACGGATATTTGAACGGATACGAAAAACAGGACAGTATGGCCAGCGACAGCAAACTTAACAGGGCAATAAACTTGATATACGACGGTTCACGAAAATAACGGCGAATGAGCAGAAAGCACAGTAATGCAATACAAGCTATTCCGATAATACCATGCTCTGCCCACACCAGCAGGTATTCGTTGAACGGATGCAACACATTGTCGGCCAGGTCTGCATATTTACTGTCGGGATGTGTCTCAAAATATTCGGCCTGATACAACATATACTTTGCGTTGAATGTCCCGTATCCGTGGCCGGTTAAAGGTTTGTCCCGGATCATGTCCCATGTACTTTGCCATATCGGAATCCGCCCGTCGGCAGAATCTTTTTTCAGGAAATACAGGCCGGTCATGCTTGCAGCTATGATGCAGACAAGCAGTATTTTCATCCAATTCTTCCATTTGATTCCCGAATAGTTGCCACACAGCAAATAACATAGAATCACAGCGAATCCGGCAATTATAGCTGCCCGTGCCTGGGAAAGAACAATCACCGAAAACAGCAGGACGGCAATGAGTAGGGCAACATATTTAACGGTACGGGGAGTATTACGGAAAAAATAGAATGTGCAGGGCAACACACAAACCAAAGCGGCAGTAAAACCGGCTGGATTGTCAAAACTTCCCGTTAGCCGGACATGTTTGGCGGATAAGTACAAGCCGGGATAATCCCATACGCCATAACAGGCGAGGATTGCCGTTAATATCACCGTAATCCCCAGGATATATTTGACAGGGAGAATCACAGTCATCTGCTGCAAAAGGAAAAACAGCAGTAACAGGCAAACGGCCTGTATCATCAGTTGATAATTGAAACCGGAAACAAAACAATCCCTTAAAACAATCAGGGAACAGCATAAGAATATCGGTATCCATACTGATTTCAGCGGAATATACAGATTACAGTGAAATATCCCCGCTATTATACCTGCCATGCCAATGCCTGTTATCAGCCCAAACCATTTGGGCGTTACTTCCTGATTTACAAAATGACGGGAAGTAACGAACAAAGTGATCCCGCATAGAATACCAAACAGTATTCCAACGGTTAATCTGTTTATGATAGCTCTTATTGTCACTTCTCTCTTTATCATGCCTTTCTTTATATAATTGGGTTATTAATCGAATACCAAAAAAAAGAATATCAGCGCCAATGAATCTCATGGCCGGGTGTAACAAAGAATATCCTTCCTTTCTTTCGGAGCGTAAGATTTTCTAAATACAGCAATGTCTGCAACGGTACACTGTATTGTAATGAACCGCTATTTGTTGCTGTTTGTTCTCCTAACGATATCCATTTGTCTTTTATCCAATAAAACAATTCATAATGATGTCCCTCGTATATATGCTGTCCTTCGGTATGTGGCAGGTAGCGGATTTTACGGATCTGTTTCTGTTCTTGAAAATCAAGTCCTGTCCATGCTCCACTGCTTTCAACTGCATCATAAAAAGTGGTTATGTCACCATCAAACGCTTTGTCACAGGTTCTATTTGAATTATTCCATGCTC
>JAISDK010000219.1 GCA_031264875.1 Prevotellaceae bacterium | reverse complement strand
TAAACGCCTCCCGGTGCAAGCCTGTACGGCGAAATGAAAAGCACAAAGCCCACAGCTATTGCCAGCGAACCCGCAACGACCTGCCCATAGTTTACAAACCATTTTTTCGATAAAAACTTTTCGGACATAACAAACAATAATTTAAAGCGCTAACTCTCCCTTTCCCTGCCTTACGATTTCAAATTCAAAACCCGTACAGTCCACAATTGTCGAAGGAACTATCCCTCCCATACCTCCATCAATACAGGCATCTACAAAATCGCCGAATCTTTCGCTAATCAGCTCGGGGTCGCCGATATACTCAATAAAGTCGTCGTCAATTTTAATAGAAGTGGACAGCAGCGGATATTCCAGCTGCCTCACAATTTCCAGCGCAATCCTGTTGTCGGGTATTCTCAAGCCAATCTGCTTTCTTCTGCTCAGCAGCTTGTCGGGAACCTTGCCGGAAGCCCGCAGAATGAAAGTGAATGCACCCGGAAGATTTCTTTTCAACACCTTGAACACCGGCGTATCCACTTTTGCATAATCCGAAAGATTGCTCAAACTGTCGCAAACTAATGAAAACACGGCTTCCTTCCTGTTAATGTTTTTTATTTTCAGTATTTTCTCAAATCCCTTTTTGCTGTGCAGCGAACAGCACATTGCATATACCGAATCAGTGGGATATATCACTACCCCGTCGTTTTGCAGTATTTTAACCACCCTGCCTATTTCCCTGTCCGAAGGCGAATCGGGATGTATTTTTATAATCATAACAACATTCTAAAATTTTGGACAAATCTACGACTAAATTTGTATATTCAATTCTTTAACTACTTTTGCGCAAAATTTAGAATACGCAAATTGGAGAAGAAAATAATAACAACAATAATTACGCTTGCATGTATGCACTTTGGAGCATCCGCTTATGCTTGGGACAACAGCCAGCATGCATCCGATTCGACCGACACACCAAATGACAGAAAATACAGACTGATAATGAATGCCAAAAAGCTGTCGTTTGAAGGCAATATCGACAAAGCGGCAGCCTCGTACCGCGAAGCCATAAAAATAGACCCCAAATGTGACGCCTGCTATTACGAACTTGCTAACATCCTGCTATATTCCGACAACGAACAGGAGGCAAGAGACAATGCCGAAACAGCATATCGCCTCGACCCGGAAAATCCGTGGTTTGCCCTGCTGTACGGACGGCTGTGCTTTCACTTTAAGGAATATGACAAAGCGCAGCGCCTGTTCAGGCAAATACTCGTGCGTCACGGCAACAAGCAGGAAGTATGGTTCGGCCTGGCTTCGGCATACGAGGAACAGCGGCTTTTGTCGCAGGCGCTTGGAATACTGGACAGCATGGTGATCCGGTTCGGCGAAAACGACGACATCTCCTACCGCCTTTTCAACATATCAATGGACGCCGGAAACTATGACAGAGCTGTTTCCGAAATAAAAAAACTCGTGGACAGCTATCCCGACGACCCGAGATTCGCAACCTTAATGGCCGACGCATATCTCGAAGCAGGAAACGATTCCATGGCCGTCGCAGCATACGACATGGCTATCGCAGCAAACGAATCGTTTGCCCCCGCGCTGCTCGGCAAAGCCGAACTGTTTCGCAAAAAAGGGCTGTTTTCCAAATATTTCAAATCCCTGCAGCAGTATGTCGGCAACAGAAGCATCAAGCCCGACGCAAAAGCCGAATACCTCGGCCTGATACTGAAAATCCCATCCTTCGCCACCCATTTCAAAAGCAACATCGACACAGTCTTCGCAATACTGTCGGCAATACATCCCGTTTCGATGGAGCTGAAATCCATACAGGCAGGCTATTTCGTTGCCACGCAGCGACCCGGACTGGCAATATCCATTCTTGGACAGCTCACCGACATGGACAGCAGCAACAAGGAAACATGGCACGGCCTGCTTTCCTTGGAATACAGCCTGAAAATGTTTGAACAGCTCGAACAGTCCTCGCAGAAAGCAATTGCTTCCGACCCCCGACATGCCGCATTCTACATGTATTCGGCAATGGCCCTGTGGTCGGGAAAAAAAGTGAAGCCGGCAATCGAAATCCTGGAAAAAGGCGTCTCGGAAGCAAAATACGACTCGATCTTCATGGACAGCGCCCTGTCGTTTCTTGGCGACATGTACTTCAGCATCAGCAAAGCCCGAAAAGCATTTTCGTACTATGAAAAAGCCCTGCAAAACAATCCCGACAACGCTACCGTACTCAACAATTATGCCTATTATCTCTGTCTCGCAAAATCGAAAAACATGGATAAGGCATACACAATGAGCAAAAAAGCCATAGAACTCGAAAGCAGCAACCCCTCCTTTCTCGACACGTATGCATACATCCTGTTTCTACAGGGAAAATACGCCGAAGCAAAAGCAGCATTCCGCAAAGCAATTGCCGTTGGAGGAGACAAAAGCGCTGTAGTACTGGAACATTATGCCGACACCCTGAACAAGCTCGGCGAACGCACTGTTGCCGAAATATACTGGTCGCAGGCGCTGGATCAGCCCGACTGCCTTAATCCCGAACAGATTAAAAAGAAATTGAAAGGAAATTAATCAAGGCACACAATGTCATACTTCAGTAAACATATTGCAATACTTGCAATTATCCTTAACGGGATGCTCGTAAACCTGAACGCACAGGGCGACGGAGAACTCGAAAGGCAAAGCCTGCAGATGCTCAATAAAAACAGGGAAAGGGAAGCTGAAGAAATGGCGGTAATCAACAAACAGATAGAATCAAACGGCAAGCAGCTGAAAACTACATATTCAAACCTGGCTCTGATACAGAAAAAAATAGACCTGAGAAAATCCACGCTCAACAATATCGACAAGATTATAAAGGAACTGCAAAAACAGCTGAAGGAAAAAAAACAGGCCGTCGAACAGCTTCAAAACGATCTGGAAAGCGTGAAAAACTCCTATAAAAGACTTCTCAACAGATACTACAACATCAGAATCAAGGAAAATACGTGGATGATAATCATGGCAAGCGAAAGTTTTGCCCAGGCATACAAACGGATGAAGTATGTGAGGGAAATACTTCTGCTACTGAAAGCCCAGTCGCTCAAAATCGAGGAAATGACGGAACGGCTGAACGATGAAATAATGGACATATCTAAAAAAGAACAGCTTCTCTCGTCCAATATCAGCGAAAAGCAGAAGGAAATGGAAATACTCCGGATAGACGAAAAAAATTCACAGTCGGTATATTCCGAACTGAAACACAAAAATGCCGAGCTGGAAAAACAGCTGAAGAAACGGGAAGAAGCCTATCAGCTGCTGAATACCCAAATGCGCGAACATATCCGCAGCGAAATGAAAAAAAACCAGGAAACGGGAATAACGGACGACATGCTTATCTATGCCAAAAACTTTGAAGAGATGAAAGGCCTCCTGCCACAGCCCGCCATAGGCGTAATCGTAAGGCCCTTTGGCAACAGCCGGTCAAAATCCATTTACGAAACAGTGAAGGCCAGGCCAAATAAGGGCATAGATATTTTGACGGCAGAAAATGCCGAAGTCTATTCCGTAGCCAAGGGAGTTGTAACAATGACGGGTAAGTTGCCCATAGGCGGAGTCAGCATTATCATAAGTCACGGAACATACCGCACGGTATATGCCTCGCTCATGTCTGCTTCGGTAAAAATAGGCGACGAAGTCAAAGCACGTCAGAAAATAGGAACGGTGAAACAGTCCTACGACGGCCCCGTGATGCACTTCGAGTTATGGAAAGACTTCGAGCCTCAGGATCCCGAACAATGGCTGTTCAACTGATATTGCCGGATTCGGCAGGATTTCCGAAATCCGTCTGTTTTTCCTTTTTGTCGATTACATGACGCGAAGCCAGTTCATCGACAATGTCCCTGATCTCAATACCCTGATTTACCATAAGCACCATAAGGTGATATATCAAATCCGAAATTTCGTAAACCAGTTCCTCTCTGGAATTTTTTGCGCCTATAATTACTTCAGTACTTTCTTCGCCTATCTTTTTCAGTATCTTGTCCAGTCCTTTCTCGAAAAGGTATGTTGTGTACGAACCGTGAGGACGGATTTTGTTACGTTCAGCCAGCAGCTCGAACAGTGAACCGAGCGAAAACCGTCGAACCTCGTCGGACACAAAAACCGGAGCGCCGAAACATGTTTCCGCACCCGTGTGACACGCCGGTCCGTCCTTAATCACTTCCACAACCAGAGCGTCGCCATCGCAGTCGGCATATATGCTGACAACATGCTGGATGTTTCCCGATGTTTCGCCTTTTCTCCACAGCTCCTTACGGCTTCTGCTGTAAAAGCATGTTCTTTTTTCGGCAATGCTAATTGCCAGACTTTCGACATTCATGTACGCCAGTGTCAGCACGGCTTTACTGTAGTAGTCCTGCACAATTGCGGGAATCAAACCGTTTTCGTCGAATTTTAATTCTGTCATTAAAGTAGTTTTTTGCGTTTAAAAATATATAGTGTAATGCCTGCCGAAAGAATCATCAGAATGACACTGAACAGATAGCCAAATTTCCAGTGCATTTCGGGCATAACGTCAAAATTCATTCCGTATATTGACGCGATCAGTGTTGGCGGCATGAACACTACCGATGTGATGGTAAATATCTTGATGATTTTATTCTGTTCCACGTTGATGAGACCCAGCACTGTATTTTGCAGATATTCCAGCCTTTCAAAACCGAAATCGGCATGGTT
>JAISDK010000026.1 GCA_031264875.1 Prevotellaceae bacterium | reverse complement strand
GATTGCTACGAATATATTCGCAACATGAGTTATATGAAAATAAGTTTTACCTTTGCCGCAGCAAATTAAGTTTGCTTTTATTTATTAATGAGTTATGTATAATTTTTTTAGCTTTAATATTATGAGAATTTATCACCGTTTATTTCTTTACTGTACAGTTACTATGATTTTCTTTACTTCATGTTTAAAGGAAGTAACTCCGCCACAGGTAATATTACCTGTACCCAATGAATATCAGCTTGCATGGCACGAACTTGAGCAATATGCTTTTATACATTTCACAACCAACACTTTCACAGGCAAAGAATGGGGCTATGGCGACGAACAGCCTTCAATATTCAACCCGACAGGTTTCGACGCTGAACAATGGGTGAAAAACATTAAGGAAGCAGGACTGAAAGCTCTTATTTTGACTTGTAAACATCACGACGGCTTCTGTCTGTGGCAAAGCAAATATACCGAACATTCGCTCAAAAACTCACCTTTCATGGGAGGCAGGGGCGACATAGTAAAGGCCGTTTCCGACGCCTGTCGAAAATACGGTTTGAAATTTGGAATATATCTCTCGCCATGGGACAGAAACAGCGCACAGTATGCGCAACCTGAATATATTACATATTATCGCAATCAGTTGCGCGAACTGCTTGCCGGCTATGGAGAAATATTCGAGGTATGGTTCGACGGAGCAAACGGTGGCGACGGTTTTTATGGAGGCGCACGGGAAACCAGAAAGATTGACAATAAAACGTATTACGACTGGGCAAATACTCAGTCTATTGTACGTGAACTGGCTCCGAAAGCGGTTATGTTCAGCGATGCGGGACCCGATATTCGCTGGTGCGGCAACGAGAGCGGTTATGCAGGCGATCCAAACTGGAATCTTATTGATGTGGACTCGCTGTATCCGGGAAAATCTCATATTAACAAACTGTTGAATCATGGAGAAGAGAATGGACGGTCGTGGATTCCCGCCGAAGTGGATGTGTCCATACGTCCGGGATGGTTTTATCACGAAAATGAAGATTCCAAAGTCAAAACACCTGAGAATCTGTTTAAAATATATATGGAATCTGTTGGTCGCGGAGCCAATCTCCTGTTGAACATACCGCCCGACCAGCGCGGTTTGTTGCACGAAAACGATATTCAGTCTCTAAAAGAATGGAAAAAACTCCTTGACAAAACTTTTGCCCTCAATCTGGCAGCGCAAGCCAAAGTAACGACAGACAGTTATCGCGGAAAATCGAAAACCTATGCCGCAAGTAATGTAACCGACGGAAATAAAGAAACTTGCTGGGCAACAAACGATGATGTTCTAAAGGCTTTTCTCGAAATAGATTTGGCTAAATCACAGAAAATTCACTACGTGATTATTCAGGAATATATCCGCTTAGGGCAACGCATCAAGGCTTTCGATATCGAAGTATGGAAAGATAACAGCTGGATGCAGGTGGCAAAAGGTACAACCATAGGGTATAAACGTATCATAGGATTATCTCCGGTCGACACCCCGAAAATCAGGATTAATTTTACTGATGCAAAGGCTTGTCCCGTGATTTCGAATGTCGAGGTATATTAAATGTTCTACATAACAATATATTGCCCTAATGACATGATATGAAAGTATTTTAGCTGTACTGCGGTACGGTGCTTGCAGGTAGTTTTTACTATACTGCTGTGTGATAAACAGGGAGCTTCGTCTCCCTGTTCTATTTTATTGCCATGTCTATAAAATTACAAACATATCGTTGCCTTGCATATATTCATGTCTGTATATTGGTGATTTTCCATTTACCTTCCGCCATAACTCTTTTATGGATTGTATGCGATAACGGATAACGGAATTGTTTCTCCTGCTCAGTTTAATTCACACATCAGATAGTCCACAAACTTGCTTACAGCTCTGCCTCTGTGACTGATTAGATTTTTTTCGATTAGGCTCATTTGTGCAAACGATATTTCAAATCCTTCGGGAGAAAAAACAGAGTCGTAGCCAAAACCTTCATCTCCCTGTTTTTCGAATAATATTTTCCCGTTCACAATGCCCTCGAACAAATGTTCCGTTACCGAACCGTCGATATATGCAATGACGCATCTGAATCGGGCTTCACGGTTATCCTTGTCCAACAGTTCTCCGAGCAGTTTGGCGATATTATCTTCCGAATTTTTACCTTCTCCGGCATATCGTGCGGAATATACTCCCGGAGCGCCGTTTAGAGCCTTTACTTCCAGACCCGTATCATCGGCAAAACACGGAAGGTTAAACATGCTGTGTATAAACCTGGCCTTTTGCAAAGCATTCCCTTCAAGGGTTAATTCTTCCTCCGGAATTTCACCGACGAATCCGAGCTGTTCGGGACTTACAATTGTATGTCGCTCTCCGAGAATAGACTGAACTTCACTTATTTTATGCCTGTTTTGTGTTGCAAATATAATATTACTCATTATATCAATTAAATAATCCTGTAAAACTTTCTTTTTTGGCGCTGCAAACTTACGTAAAAAAATAGAATCCCGAATCGTGCATCTGTCGGAGGGACGTATCTGAGCGCGTCGGACAAATATTGAAAATATGTGTAATTTCGCGCGATATTTTTAATGAAATGACATGGATTATAAAGATATGGAAATAACTGTTGTTAAGATAGGCGGCAATGTAATTGACAGGCCGGCAGATCTGACTTCTTTTTTGAAAAACTTTGCAGCCTTATCCGGCAATAAAATACTGGTACACGGAGGAGGCAAACTTGCAACTCAACTCTCTGCCAAACTCGGTATCCCTGCAAAAATGATAGACGGCAGACGTGTAACCGATTCGCAAACAATCGAAATCGTAACTATGGTATATGCCGGTTTGATAAACAAAAGCATCACGGCACAGCTACAGTCGCTTGGATGTGATGCAGCCGGTTTTTCGGGAGCCGACGCCGGCATAATCAGGGCAGTGAAACGTTCTCCCTGTCCTGTCGATTTCGGCTTTGTTGGCGATATTCCAGATGACGGTATCAATGCGGCACGATTGCTGACATTCATCAATATGGGACTCGTTCCCGTATTTTGCTCAATAACGGCAGACGAACACGGCGTTTTGCTTAACTGCAACGCTGACACCATAGCTCAATCCGTTGCAACGGCGCTCTCGTCTGCCGGCGCTTCCGCGAAACTGATTTACTGTTTTGAAAAACAGGGACTGTTATCCGACCTCAATGACGACAGTTCGGTCATACCTCTGATTAATTCCGCCAACTGCGGGAAACTCAAAGCCGAAGGAATAATCAGCGCCGGTATGATTCCAAAAATCGACAATGCTTTCAAAGCATTAACCACCGGCGTAAAAGAAGTTGTTATTAAATCGCATTTCGACCTGAACAGAGACGGTAAAGGAACGAAAATCATCCAATAATGTCGTACTAAGGGAAGGAAAATTAATAATATATACAATGTAAACTTTCAGAGTTTTATAATCTGTTATACCTTGTTTATTTCGCATCCCTAAAAGCTGTAGAGACGTGATACCTCGCGTCTCTACGATTTTTCTGTTTTCATATAATAGATTTTAATTACAAGAATTACAATCAAATAAAAACTGTCTTTAACATTTTTTCACTATTTTTGTTCACGATATTATTTTTTTTATCTACTTTCGCCACGTTTTTATGAAATGATTTTTACGTATAAAGGCTAAAGTATTTTTTATGGTTTGTTTTAACTCACGTCAATACATCAAAGATTTCGAGAATAAGTTCTCGGTAAGTGAGGTATTTGAACACTTTGGCACTATTTTTGCACACACACACACACACACACACACACACACACACACACACACACACACAGAAGTAAGGAAAATATTTCAATTATATTTCATAAGCGTAGCACAAAAATACAGTGTTACGCTTTTTTGTTTTATATCCATAGTAATATCCCCAAATTTTTCAGTTATGCCACAATACACAGCGCTTGAAAATTTATTAACGCCAGCGCTCGACGATTACATGGCGCAGCCGGTAAATGTTTGCACGTATGATCTCGATGCGATTTATCTGTGCATCGGTGCGCGTTATCCGGGTTTGACTCCGACGCAAATTGCTTCAGGTGTAAACGAGTTTTTTGAAGAAGTCGTTACAATCACCGAAAATGGCGAAACAATCAACACACATTTGTTTAACACACAATTCGGTATGCCCGGAGTGTACGACGGAGCGATGGATTCATTCGATCCCAAACGGCGTTCGGTAAAGTTGAATCTCAATCCGGGAACCATGCTGCGTGCTGCCGTACAAAAGGAAAACGCAAAACCTTTACACACTCTGAAAACGGAACGCTTTAATAAAGAACTTACAGTATTATGACGTCTCGAAGGACATACAACGGAGGATCTGCTACTGCCCCGACTATGCGGACGCTACTGCCTCGACTGCGTGGGCGCTACTGCCCCGACTGTGCGGGCGCTACTGCCTCGACTGCGTGGGCACTACTGCCCCGACTGTGCGGGCACTACTGTCCCGAATCTGCAGGCGCTGTTGCTTACAGAAAACTAATAATTAAGATTTAATTTTTTTAATAACAAGGCTATGAAACTATTTAATACATCGTAAACACAATATTAACAGAAAGATTCTTTAGGGATGGGAAATAAATAAGATGTAAATAATTACGCATGATATTTTACCGCTTATTTATTATCGCATCCCTTAGAAGAATCTTTGTTGAAAAGATCGGAGTTATAAATTCCGAGTGCAAACACTTCCATACCTATTATAATATAGACTTACAACTGAAGTGTCGAACCTGTAAGACTTTTGCCTTGGCAAGAGTATATTGAAATAAAATTAACCAAACGTTGAGGTCGATAATAAATTAATTAGAAACAGAAATTCGATTCTCAACCTGAATTTAATGATGATGAATAAAAATATTGTAAAATTTCAAAATTTGAAAAGAGTGTGGGCAATCATCGTATTGCTCCCGATGATTTTCCTGAGTGGAGGGCTTAATGCACAGAACCTCACAATTAAGGGAAAAGTACTTGACACGGACGGGAACTCGCTTCCCGGAGCCGCAATTATCGTCAAGGGCACCACTATCGGTATTACATCCAACGATGACGGCGATTATTCCTTGCCGAACGTACCGAAAGGAAGTACTCTTGAAGTAAAGCTTGTTGGGTTTGTTACCCAGGAAGTCAGAGTTGTCGATAAGACGGACATCAACATAATTCTCATAGAGGAAGCCGTTTCGCTTGACGACGTGACCGTTGTTGCGTTTGCCAAGCAGAAGAAAGAAAGTGTGATGGCGTCGATTGCAACAGTAAAAGTTTCAGAACTGAGAGTGCCGAGCAGTAACCTGACTACGGCTTTTTCGGGACGTATTGCAGGATTGATTTCGTATCAACTCTCCGGCGAGCCGGGGGCGGACAACGCACAGTTCTTTATCCGTGGTGTTACCTCGTTTGGTATCGGAAAAAAAGACCCGTTGATTCTTATCGACCAGGTTGAAATGACTGCCGACGATCTGGCCCGGCTTACCACCGACGATATAGCCAGTTTTTCGGTGATGAAGGACGCCAATGCCACTGCGCTTTACGGAGCGCGCGGCGCTAACGGCGTTATTCTGGTGACGACGAAAGAAGGAAAGGCGGGTGCGGCGAAGATTCAGTTCCGTGCAGAGACCTCCCTCTCAATGCCAACACAGATGATCGACGTTGTTGATCCGATAACGTACATGAAGCTGAACAACGAAGCCCTCGGTTCGCGCAGTCTCTCGGATATGGGGTTGGCTTACACGTACTATTCGCAGGAAGAAATCTGGGCAAGAGAAAGAGGTATCGATCCCGAACGTTATCCTACAGTGGACTGGATGGATATGCTGTTCAAGGATTACACCCTCAATCACAGGTATAACCTGAATGTCAGCGGTGGCGGAACAGTAGTGCGTTACTATGTAGCAGCATCGCTCAATCGTGATAACGGTATCATCAATATGGATGAACGGAACAATTTTAACAACAACATCGCTATTAACAAATATGCCTTGCGTTCCAACATCAATATTGACCTCACCAAGACTACCGAAATGATTGCACGTCTGCAAGCCTCGTTCGATGATTATTCCGGACCGCTTGACGGTGGAGCCGAACTGTTCAAAAAGGCAAGGAACGCAAACCCTGTCAGGTTTTTGCCATACTACAGACCCGATGATGCGAACAGCAAGAATAAAAGCATCCTGTTCGGAAACAGTAACGATCACAAGATAGATGACAAATGGCATCTTAACCCGTACGCCGAAATGGTGAAGGGATACAAAACGGAAGACCGTTCGTCGATGTCGGCGCAGTTTGAACTCCGGCAGAACTTTAATTTTATCACCGAAGGACTGACTGCACGCGCACTGTTCAACCTCAACAGATATTCGAACCTGGCGACACGGCGCGCATACGACCCGGCTTACTACAATCTGGATGCGAACCCGGATGTCTATAATTTAGTATTTTTGAATGCAGGCGACAATCCCGTTCCGTATCTGAAGCAGTCGGGAGGAACATCCGACGTCACCCAGAGCATGTATTTCGAAGCCGCTGTTCAGTATAATCGCGAATTTAACAAAAAACATGCCGTATCGGGCTTGCTGGTTACCACTCTGAACGATCGACTGGATACAGGCAAAGCGCTTTCGGAAGACGTACAGGCTTCGCTGCCTTACCGTAATGCAGGACTGTCGGGAAGAGTAACTTACGGTTACGACAGCCGGTATTTCGTTGAATTTAACTTCGGATACAACGGTTCCGAACGTTTCTCCGCTAACGAGCGTTTCGGATTCTTCCCCTCAGCCGGAGTGGGCTATCTCATCTCCAATGAGAAGTTTATGGAACCATTCAAGAAAGTGCTCTCTACACTGAAACTCAAAGCCACTTACGGTTTGGTGGGCAACGACCAGATTGGTGAAGGGACAGACCGGTTCTTCTATCTCTCGAATGTAAACACTGCTGCCGGAGACTGGACGGCTTACCGTTTCGGAAGAACAGACGTTCTCGGAAACAAGGATCCGGGACAGGGCATTTTGTTTACCAAATATGGAGATCCGCTGATAACCTGGGAAGTCAGTCGAAAGATGAACCTCGGCGTCGAACTGGGCTTGTTTAAAAATCTCGAAATACAGTTCGACTATGCCACCGACCATAAGAGTCACATTTTGCAGAATAGAATTATTCCCAGTACCATGGGATTAAAAAGCGATCTTACTCCGAAGGCAAATGTGGGCAAGGCAATCGGAAAGTCTTTCGAAATGATGGTGGACTTCAACAAGTCATTCAACCAATATACATGGATGGTAGTCAGGGGAACTTTCACTTATGCTTCGAGCAAATATGAAGTCTTCGAGGAAATAAACTATCAGGACGGTCCGCGACGTTCGCATATCGGGCAGGCAATAAGCCAGAAATACGGATACATAGCCGAACGCCTTTTTCTCGACGATGATGAAGTCTATAACTCGCCCGATCAGTCGGGAATCGCCACAAATGCCTACGCAAGGGCAGGAGATATCAAATACAAGGATATCAACGGCGATTATAAGATTGACCTGAACGACCAGGTGCCTATCGGCTATCCGGAAACGCCCGAAATCAACTATGGATTAGGTATTTCGGCTGGATACAAAAACGTTGACTTTTCATGTTTCTTCTCAGGACAGGCGCGTTCGTCGTTTTGGATTGATCCCACAGCCACTTCCCCGTTTGTAAACCGCAGTGGTGATGACGTGGACAAAAATCTTCATGAATTCACTACCAGCCGCGCGATGCTGCAATACTGGGCAGACGACTACTGGAACGAAAACAGCAGAAATATCTACGCACTCTGGCCACGACTGTCGGCACAGGAGGCCAAGAACAACACCGTGACCAGCACCTGGTTCATGCGTAGCGGCGATTTTCTGCGCTTGAAAACAATGGAACTGGGATACACGCTTCCGGCAAAATGGGTAAACACCATCAGAATGAAGAATATCCGTTTCTATGCTTCGGGAACCAATCTGTTTGTGATATCCAAATTTAAAATGTGGGATCCCGAAATGGGAAACAACGGACTGGCATATCCTCTTCAGAGGGTGATTAATTTAGGTGTAACTGTTGAATTTTAAATATTAAAGCGATGAAGAATTTTAAAATTATATTTTTATTGCTGTGTCTGAACGTGGGTTCAGTCACAAGTTGTGCGGATTATCTGGATATTGTTCCCGATAATATTGTTGGTGTGGACGACGTTTTCGGCAGCAGACTCAATGCCGATAAATTTCTGAAAACCTGCTACGGCTATTTGCCTACAGTGGTTCGACCTTTCCACGATCCGAACTGGATTGCCAGTAAAAGCGATGAAATCTGGTATTTTGAACATAGCGGACAGTTTCCGTCATTAGGATGGGGCGACACTCCGAT
>JAISDK010000258.1 GCA_031264875.1 Prevotellaceae bacterium | reverse complement strand
GACATAGACCATTCTTTCCTGACTTACAAGAAAGAAGCGGTGCGGTACGGCTACAAAGTTGGCAAAATATCAATGAAAGAGCAACGTGTCACGTTTCAGAAGTTGGAGGGCTGACAAATGAAAAATATGGCAACACCCTGTGTAGAACTTCTAACTGTTCATTTTAGAAAGGCGCATCGGAATACTTAACGTCAAACTCTGCAATATTGCTGGGAAAACTGTTATCCGAAGCCGTTACCGTTGAAAAATCGTTATTCATTTTTGATCCCACAGTATGCGACTGTGTTGATATACCGGGGTCTTCGAGGTCATAGAATTTAGCCTCTTCACTGCGGAATCGGAGTTTCACTTCACCTACGGCGCCGTTTCTGTGCTTGGCCAGAATGATTTCGGCAATACCGACAGTAGAATTTCCCTGCTCGTCTTCATACAGTCCATAATATTCGGGACGATGAATGAATGCAACAATGTCGGCATCCTGTTCGATAGCGCCCGAATCACGGAGATCGGAAAGCTGAGGACGTTTATTTCCCGCCCGCATCTCGACATTACGGTTGAGCTGTGCCAAAGCGATTACAGGCACGCTGAGTTCCTTGGCTATTGCTTTCAGCGAGCGTGAAATAGCGGAGATTTCCTGTTCCCTCATAGCGCTTTTCTCCGGCGGGCCGGTCATAAACTGCAAATAATCAACTATTATAAGTTCAATTTTATGATTCTGTACGAGCCGTCGGGCTTTCGAGCGCAATTCAAATATCGACAGCGCCGGCGTATCGTCAATATACAGTGGCGCTTCCGACAGCGCCTGTATTTTCGTTTCAAGCTGATACCATTCATGATCTTCGAGTTTCCCGTTTTTTATTTTTTCGGACGAAATACCCGTTTCGCTTATCATCAAACGCTTGACAAGTTCTACCGACGACATCTCCAGCGAAAAAAAGGCAACCCCCCTGTTAAAGTCCACCGCTACCGAACGTGCTATTGACAAAACAAATGCCGTTTTTCCCATCGACGGACGCGCCGCTATAATAATCAGCGACGAAGGCTGCCAGCCGGAAGTAATTCTGTCCAGGGAAGTAAATCCCGAAGGAACACCGCTGAACCCGTCGCTTCTGGCAGAAGTAATTTCCATCTCCTCGATAGCTCTTTCGATTATGGTCGATACAGGCTGGGCTTCGTTTCTCATGTTGCGCTCGGCAAGCTCGAATATTTTCTGCTGAGCCGAATCGAGCAAATCGTTCACATCCGTCTTGTCATCAAATGCTTCACGCTGTATTTCCGACGCAATTTCAATCAGTCTTCTCTGAATATACTTTTGGGCAATAATTTTGGCATGGTATTCGATATGCGCCGCCGAGCCTATTTTGCCGGTAAGTTCGGAAAGATAATAAGCGCCGCCGACAAATTCAAGATTGTTGTCCTTTTTCAGTTCCGTTGCCACGGTGTATATGTCAATCGCTTCGTGCCGTCCGGCCAAATCGACAATCGACTTGTATATTTTCTGATGTGTTTCGAGATAAAAACTTTCGGGAACAAGCAGTCCCTGGATATCGACTATAGCGCTGTTTTCAATCATCAGTGCGCCAAGCACAGCTTCTTCCATATCTATCGCCTGAGGCGGCTTTTTTCCCAGTTCGAGCGCCGCAGATTCAGTGGGGTCAAACTTATATTTCTGCAATTTTGCCATAATATTTTCGCGCAAAAGTACACGATTTTTTTCTTTTCGCAAGAATCCGCATCCGCAATCCTGCTGTCATGTCATTCACTATTTTAAAGAACAACGCGACACTACAACACATTTTTAAGCAAAATCCTGACCGTAGCCCTGTCACGCTGCACTATCAGTTTTTCCCTGTTTCCGGAATACTGTTCGATCAAATCCCCGGTGTAATTTCTAACAGTAATCAGCTCAAGACAGTCATTGTACTGCACCAGACCGTTAATACGCAGCTCGTCGATTGCCAGACGAGTATTGCGTCCGTCGTCCACACAAAGCGAAATGCAGAGCGGAGTGCTCTGTATCAAATGTATTTTCAGCCTGTAACGCTGAAGTATCAGTAGATTTTCAATCAGAGCGTCCTCCAGGGCAAATGAAAAATCCTTCGGCAAAATGGAGATCAGCACCTGGTTTTTCTTTACAGCAATCACCGGAATGTTTTTAAGCCTCTTTTTCGAGGAAATGTCGGTACCCGGCCTGTCAATATCGGCAAATGACCTTACATATAATGGTATATTTTTATTTACCAGAGGCTTGATAGTTTTCTGATGCATCACCTGCGCCCCATAGTACGACAGTTCCGCAGCATCCTTGTACGACAGTTCCGGTAAAAGCTTTGCATCGGGAAACAGCTTCGGATCAGCGCTCAACACTCCGGGCACGTCTTTCCATATCGTCAAGCTTCCGGCGCCCGTCAGAGATGCAATTATTGCCGCGCTGTAGTCCGACCCTTCGCGCCCCAGGGCAGTTGTGTCGCCATTCAGGTTTGAGCCTATAAATCCCTGGGTTATATAGCAGTTTACATTATTGCAAAACGAAAAAACATCCGCCAGCTTTCTCTCCGTCTTATCGAAATATACCCCCGCCTCACGAAACAGGCTGTCCGTAGTAATAAAAGTCCGTGCATCAACAAGCTCCGACGTCTTTACTGCACTGTTTACGTATTCATTGACAATGGTCGATGACAACAGTTCGCCCAGAGAAACAATCTGTCCGTAACAGTAATCAAAATCATGATTCCTGTTGTTCTCAATAAAATGTATAACAGTTCCAATCAGTGATTTAATAGAAGATTTCAGCTTTTCCACTGCCGAACTGCCGATTTCCGTCAAACCGTCAATCATATCATAATGATAGTCTCCTGCTTCGGACAGTATCCGCAGAGCTTCGTCCGTATTCCGCTCGAAATACGCCACATTCACAGCCTCCAGCATATTAGTCGTTTTACCCATTGCAGAAACAACAACTATAAGCCTGTCTGTACATTGCGAGACAATTTTTCCAAGATTGCAAACCCCTTCCGGAGATTTTATTGACGCGCCGCCAAATTTATATATCAACATGTTGTTTATATTTATTTAAAGGAAACAAAGGTATGAAATAAATTCAATTGGAAAGTCTCCGGGAATACATGCCGACGGTATTTTGTATCAATACAGAAACATCCTGTTGAGCAGGTTAGTCCGCAGGAAAAGCATAGTTTGAACATCTTTAATATGAGAAATAGTAAAAAAACATCTCTATTTTTTTGTAATTCTAAATTAATAACTAATTTTGCGGGCTAATTTTAATGTATTATATCGTATCATTTGGTAGCTTTAAAATTGAAATATAACAACATAAGATAAAAATATGGCTTTAAAAAAGGAAACAAAGCTGAAGAGTAACTTCACCAAAATGACCATTGCATTAGCTTCTCCCGAGGAGATTTTAGACCAATCTTTTGGAGAAGTATCAAAACCCGAAACAATAAATTACAGAACATACAAGCCCGAAAGAGACGGGTTATTCTGTGAACGGATATTCGGGCCGGTTAAAGATTATGAGTGTCACTGCGGCAAATATAAACGAATACGCTATCGCGGGATTGTATGCGACCGTTGTGGCGTTGAAGTTACAGAAAAGAAAGTGCGGCGGGAAAGAATGGGACACATATCATTGATTGTCCCTGTTGCGCATATCTGGTATTTCCGTTCTGCTCCCAATAAGCTGGCTTACCTGCTGGGTATTCCTGCAAAAAAGCTGGAATCGGTTATTTATTACGAACGTTACGTCGTGATACAGCCGGGCGTTGCGGGAGAAAATGGAGTTAACAAGTTAGACCTCCTTACGGAAGACGAATATATTCAGATAATCGACACGCTTCCCAAAGACAACCAGCTGCTTGAAAATTCCGATCCCAACAAATTCATCGCGGATATGGGAGCCGAAGCCATATACGCACTGTTACAGGCTCTTAATTTGGATGAATTATCGTATTCGCTGAGAGACAAAGCAAATAGCGAAACCTCGCAACAGCGTAAAGCCGACGCCCTTAAACGTCTTAATGTAGTAGAAACGTTCAGAACAGCGCGCGAAATCAACAAACCGGAATGGATGATATTGAAAGTCATTCCTGTGATTCCTCCCGATCTGCGCCCCCTGGTGCCTTTGGACGGAGGCCGTTTTGCAACATCCGACCTGAACGACTTATACCGCAGAGTCATTATACGTAACAACCGTCTGAAAAGATTAATAGAAATAAAAGCTCCCGAAGTGATTCTGCGTAACGAAAAACGTATGCTGCAGGAATCAGTCGATTCGCTGTTTGATAACTCACGTAAATCGAATGCAGTTAAAACAGAAGCGAACAGAGCCTTGAAATCATTAAGCGACAGCTTGAAAGGCAAGCAGGGACGTTTCCGTCAAAACTTACTGGGAAAACGTGTGGACTATTCGGCACGGTCGGTTATCGTTGTAGGCCCGGAATTGAAAATGCACGAATGTGGCTTGCCCAAGGATATGGCTGCCGAACTCTACAAGCCTTTCGTTATCCGCAAGCTCATCGAACGGGGTATTGTTAAAACCGTTAAATCGGCAAAGAAAATAGTTGACCGCAAAGACCCTGTTGTTTGGGATATACTTGAAAATGTAATGAAAGGGCATCCGGTAATGCTCAACCGCGCTCCAACGCTTCACCGTCTCGGTATCCAGGCATTTCAGCCAAAACTGATAGAAGGCAAAGCAATTCAGCTGCATCCGCTATCGTGTACAGCTTTCAATGCCGACTTCGACGGAGACCAGATGGCCGTTCATTTGCCGCTTGGAAACGCTGCAATCCTCGAAGCGCAGCTTTTGATGCTTGGCGCACACAACATACTGAATCCCGCAAACGGCGCTCCGATTACCGTTCCCTCTCAGGACATGGTGCTTGGACTTTACTATATTACAAAAGCAAAACAGGACGCCAAAGGTTCAGGTCTGATATTCTACGGATCCGAAGAAGCCATAATTGCATACAACGAACGAGCTGTAGATTTGCATGCCGTTGTTAAAGTAATGCTTAAAGTTACTCAGAAAGACGGTTCGGAAAAGCAAGAATTAATAGAAACGACAGTAGGACGCATCATGTTCAACCTCGTTGTTCCGAAGGAAGTAGGGTATATCAACGAATTGCTGACAAAAAAATCGCTGCGCGACATTATAGGTATGGTGATGAAAACCACCGGAACCGCTACTACGGCAAAATTTCTCGACGACATAAAGGAACTGGGATATTCCATGGCCTTTAAAGGCGGTTTGTCATTCAATCTGGACGACGTTATCATTCCTGCCGAAAAAGTAAAGCTGGTGGAGCAAGGTTATGCCGAAGTCGAAGAAGTGTTGAACAACTACAACATGGGATTCATTACCAATAATGAACGCTATAACCAGATTATTGACATTTGGACGCATACCAATGCAAAACTCACCCAAACATTGATGAAGCAGCTGACTTCCGATAATCATGGATTCAATTCCGTGTTCATGATGCTTGACTCCGGCGCCCGCGGTTCAAAAGAGCAGATTCGACAATTGTCGGGTATGCGCGGACTGATGGCAAAACCTCAGAAATCGGGTTCTTCGGAAGCGCAAATCATCGAAAACCCAATCCTGTCGAACTTTAAAGAAGGATTGTCGGTGCTGGAATACTTTATTTCCACACACGGAGCCCGCAAAGGTCTTGCCGATACGGCTTTGAAAACCGCTGATGCAGGATATTTGACACGCCGCTTAGTGGACGTATCTCACGATGTGATTATTACCGAAGAAGACTGCGGAACCTTGAGAGGACTGGTTGCCGTGGCGATGAAAAATAACGAGGAAGAAGTACAGTCGCTGTATGACCGTCTATT
>JAISDK010000122.1 GCA_031264875.1 Prevotellaceae bacterium | reverse complement strand
GCTAAAGCCATGGCTTCTGTTGCTAAAGCCGTGGCTTCTATTGCTAAAGCCGTGGCTTCTGTTGCTGAAACTATAGCCGTGGTAGATATAGCATCTACTCCGGATGATTTTCCAGCTACGATTAACGGTATGTCTAAACAATTATACATTTATCCTGTAAAAAAAGGTATTAAATTCGGACGCAAAAGTAATAGTTTTTATTTTAATGGATAAAAAATGGTAGTGTCTGCCAATTTTACAGGGATTTTTGCTGTACGCTTTATTGTTTTCTTCAGAACTGTTTTTTTTGTCAGATTGCTGAGAAAATTTCATTCGCTACGGAATACTGTTAAAGCCGGCATTGTATCGAAAAATTTGTTTATCAGTTAAAACGGTAAAAAATTTTTGCCGTGTCAATTCTTTTAAGTTACTTTGCGCGTGCAAAATGATTATAGAAAATGAAAAGTCTGGTATCAATAAATGACCTATCTAAATCGGAAATATTGGAAATTCTGGATATGGCGTCGGCGTTCGAAGTCCGGCCTGACCGGAAACTTGCGGAAAACAAGGTCATAGCAAGTATTTTTTTCGAGCCTTCGACGCGTACCCGTCTGAGTTTTGAGACGGCAATTAATCGGCTGGGCGCTCGGGTTATAGGATTTTCGGAAGTGTCGAACACAAGCCTCTCGAAGGGAGAAACGCTGAAAGATACTGTCATGATGATTTCCAACTATACGGATATGATTGTGATGCGGCATCCGCTGGAGGGGAGCGTGCGATATGCGAGCGAGGTTTCCAAAGTGCCTGTAATCAATGCCGGGGACGGGTCGAACCAGCATCCCACTCAAACGCTGCTGGATTTGTATTCAATCAGAAAAACGCAGGGACATCTGGACGACCTGCACATAACAATGGTGGGCGACTTGAAATATGGACGTACGGTTCATTCGCTGTTAATGGCAATGTCGTATTTCAATCCAACATTCAGGTTTATAGCGCCCCGGGAACTTGCCCTGCCGGAAGAATATAGAAAATACCTTTGCCGTAAAAACATACGGTTTGAAGAACACCGCGACTTGGCTGAAAATATTATGGATACGGACATTGTGTATATGACCAGAGTCCAGAAGGAACGTTTTTCGGAACCGATGGAATATGAGAAACTGAAAAATACGTATATCCTTAGAAATGCCATGCTTGAAAGAACAAAGCCCAATATGAGAGTCCTGCATCCCCTGCCGCGGGTGGGAGAAATATCCGAAGATGTGGACGATAATCCCAAGGCATATTATTTTGATCAGGCAAAAAACGGCGTTTACGCCCGTATGGCGGCAATTTGCTACCTCTTAGGCATCAGCAACATATAGTCTTATGATTCTGATTTACTTTCTTTGCGCTTTTGCTGTTGCCGGACTGATATACCGGGAAAAAGTGCAGAAAAACATGTTCAATCTCACTTTTGTCTTTCTTGTAGCGCAGGCGCTGTTCCTGCTGTACACTGTGCTGAACAAGGATTCGACCGAGGCAGGTATTTTCAAATACGACAGTTTGGGAATCCTTTTCTTCGGAACCCTGGTTCTGATCTCGTTTGCAGTGTTTTATCACAGTAAAAAATATCTCGACCGGGAATATTCCAAGCAAACCGGACTCTATAATATAGCCTTTGTATCGCTGTGCGCGTCGATTACAGGAGCCTATTTCTCGAACAATGTTACTGCAACATGGGTTCTGATAGAGGCAACTACCCTCGGTTCGGCGCTGCTGATATACCACCGGCGTACCGAAAGAGCGCTGGAAGCGGCATGGAAATATGTATTTGTATGTTCGGTAGGTATTTTAATCGCCTATCTTGGCATACTGTTTTTGAGCATAGTGCTGAAAAATCAGCACGGCAACATGTCGTTCGACAGTCTGGCCGGGGCGGTTCCGGCGGCAAATCCTCTGTATTTGAAACTTGCATTTGTGCTGGTTTTGACGGGATACAGTTGCAAGATGGAATATTTTCCCCTTTATCCAATTGGTATTGACGCGAATCATGTGACCCCGACGCCCATGAGCGCTTTTTTTTCTACGGCAATGGTCAATCTGGGCTTTGTTTCGGTATTCCGGCTGTACAAGCTGCTGTTCAACTCGCCTGTTTTGCCGTGGGCGCAGAATGTCATGTTCGTTGCAGGCTTTGTCAGTCTGCTGGTTGCAGCGGTATATATTGCACAGGTGGAGCATTGCAAGAGGCTTTTTGCGTATTCTACCGTAGAGAATATGGGTATCGCCCTGCTGATACTTTCCACAGGTGTGGCAGGCACGGCTTATGCTGTTTTTCACGTGCTTATGCATTCTATAGTGAAATCGGCCGCTTTTATGCGCCTGTCCGTAATCGGAAAAACCTGCGGGAGCTACAAGCTTGAAAATCTTGGAGGATACTGGCAAATATCGCCGTCGGGATCGCTTGTGCTCATTTTATGCCTTCTGGGATTGACGGCAATTCCGCCTTCGGCGCTGTTTATTTCCGAGATATATGTTTTTTCGGCATTGAGCGAAAACGTGATTACATTGATTTTACCGGTACCGGTAGTCTGTATAATACTCTATTTCCTTTGCAGAAAGCTGCTTAAAATAGTGTACGGAAAAAAAAACGGAGATATTCTTCTGACCGAAAAGGAAGACAGACTGACTTTATGGATTCAGTTTGCTTTCCTTGCAATTTTCTTTTTCCTGGGATTGTATCAGCCTCAATGGCTTATGGACATGATACGCGAATGTGCGGGATAGCGGCGGAACGAGCGGCGGTTACTGTTATGTTATGCAAATATGAACGGGATACAGAAAAAATTACACGAAAACTGTATAAAGAAGTGAAATGAAAATATATTTTGTTACAGGAGAGCCATCCGGCGATTTGCTGGCTTCGAGCCTGATGAGAGCGCTGAAGGAAAAAGCGCCCGATGTGAAATTTTACGGAGTCGGAGGTGAAACAATGAAATCGTACGGATTTGAAAGTCTGTTCAATATGGCGGAACTCACGGTGATGGGCTTTTTTGAAGTCGTTCCCAGGCTTCCGCTGATACTGAAACGGATAAAACAGACTGTCGCCGATATCGAAAAGGTGAATCCCGATGTTCTGATAACGGTTGACAGCTGGGGATTTGTCAGCGTCCTGCTTTCACGCCTCAGAAAGAAGAAGATAACTGTACCCAAACTGCATTATGTCGCGCCACAGGTGTGGGCATGGAAAAAGGGAAGGGCAAAAAGTGTTGCAAAACTTGCCGATCGCCTGATGACCCTGCTGCCCAGCGAACCGAAATATTTTGAAAAATACGGGTTAAAATGTGATTTTGTGGGACATCCGGTTGTGGAAAACAGGATCGAAGAGATTGACGCCGCCAATTTCAGAACGAAGTACAATATCCCGTCAAATGCCTGTATTATATCTGTTTTGCCCGGAAGCAGAAACAGCGAGGTGAAAAGACTTATTCCTGTTTTCCGAGACGCGGTAAGATTGCTTTCGACGAAAATCGACAATCTGTTTGTCGTCGTTCCCACAGTTGAAACGGTTGTCGGCGAAGTCGGGAAAGCGTTTGAAAACAGTGATATTCCCTGTCGCATCATCACGGGACGCAACGAAAGGTATGCCGCTTTCAGGCAAAGCACGGTGGCAATAGCGGCGTCGGGAACGGTGTCGCTGGAACTGGCTTCGTGCAATACGCCGCACGTAGTGGCTTATAAATTCAGCCCTCTCACGAATTTCCTTGCCGACATATTCGTTAAAGTAGAGTATGCCAATCTGATAAACCTGCTTTGCAACAGGGAAGTTATACCGGAATTTATGCTCGACGAATGTCACGCCGACCTGATTGCCAACAAAATATTCGAACTGATGGACAGTAAAGTCGCCGAAAAGATGATAAGTGAAACCGGCGAAGGATTGCAGAAACTGCGACTTCCGAATGTGCTGCCATCGGAAAAAGCTGCCGAAATTGTGCTTGAAATGGTATTCGGAAATAATGCCTGAAAGAAATGGTTTCTTTATACGCTTCTTTTGATTGGCATTATCCTTATGCTTTCAGATATGTTATATGTATATATTTTCCGGCTCAATATCCGAGCAATTTTTTTTCAATATCCTGCATTGTTTTTTTGAATGATTTGTCGGTATCAATCAAATTTTGAACAGTTTTGCATGCGTGCAGAACTGTTGTATGGTCTTTGTTTCCAATTTGATCGCCGATTTGAGCGGATGAATATTTGGTGTAATTTTTACTGAGATACATTGCGATTTGCCGAACCAGCACAATCTCCCTTTTTCTCGACATTGACAGAAGCTTGTCGATGGTCATTTCGAAATATTCGCAGACGGTTTTCTTGATTTCGTCAATAGATATGTCCTTTTTTGCGATATTGACGAGCTTGTCCAGCATTTCCGCAGCGAGTTCGATAGTTATTTCCTTTTTAATCAGAGTCGATTGTGCAAGCAGAGACACTAAGGCTCCTTCCAGTTCCCTGATATTGTTTGTGATGTTCGACGCAAGATATTCTATTACTTCGTCGCTAATCACTATTCCGTCATTGTATATCTTCTTGCGCAGAATAGAAATGCGGGTAGCCAGGTCGGGCGTTTTCAGTTCGGTAAACAGTCCACATTTAAAACGTGAGAGCAATCGCTGTTCCATACCCTGAAGTTCTACGGGAGGCTTGTCGGAGGTCAGAATCAGCTGTTTGCCCATCTGATGTAAATGATTGAATATATGAAAAAAAGTATTTTGCGTTTTTGTCTTGCCGGCAAATTCGTGTACATCGTCAATGATAAGCACGTCCATCATCTGGTAAAAATAGAGAAAATCGTTTACTTTATTTTTGTTTATTGCGGCATCGATGTATTGTGATTCAAACTTTCGCGCATCGACGTATATGACGATTTTGTCGGGATGCTCTTCCTTGATTTCTATTCCGATAGCCTGAGCCAGATGCGTTTTTCCCAGTCCCGAATCGCCATATATAAACATGGGATTGAAAGCGGTTTTGCCGGGATTAGCCACAATAGTCAAACCGGCGGAACGTGCCAGACTGTTGCACTCTCCTTCAACAAAATTGGCGAAATTATAGTTTGGATTGAGCTGAGGGTCTATTTCCAGTTTTTTCAGTCCCGGAATAGCAAACGGATTCATGATTTTCGGCTCATCCTGCGTACCCGGATAGGGGAGAATAGGCCTGTTTCTAAGGTCAGGTCTGTTTTGTGCCGGATAAGTAAGTGTTGGAGCGCCGCTTACGACCTTTACGCTGTATTCGAGTTTTGCTGTGTTTCCCAATTCTTTACGTAATGTTTTTCTTAAAAGGTCAATGAAATGTTCTTCCAGGTATTCATAAAAAAAGGATGTCGGAACTTCGATAGTCAACACATTATCAATTAACCGCGACGGAATTATCGGGGCAAACCATGTATCGTAAGCGTCTTTATTTACATTTTCTTTAATCACTTGGAGGCAATTTGCCCAAACTTTTTTATATGTTTCCATTGACTATCTTTTTTTAACTTTATTTGGCAAAGGTGAAGATAAAAATTTACAGGAAAAAATTTTTTTGATTTGCTTTTGTCAAAAAAAATATATCGTGCTTTTTATCAAAAAAATGAAGACTGCTTTTTTTTTATTTCGCTAATATATAGAAAATTAATTATATGTATTTGTGAACTATGGAACTTAAGAGTCTCTTTCTGGGGACTTTTGCTATCCGTCATCAAATACTTCAAAAGCAGTTTTTAGAAATTTTAACGAAAAATCACCTTTCTTCCCACTTCGAATGATGTAAAATATAGCTGTCATATTTACAGTAGTATAAAGCACATCGTCATGTTGTCAATAAATTTCAATTTTCGAAAAAATCATCCACGGTTTGATGCCGGCGATATTTTCAACCAGATTTTTAAGCGCTTCGATATTTCCGGATGAAAAAAACTCTATCTGTTTTTTATTTCCGGGATATGCCGTTAGCTTTTCGTTTTCAAGGATATATTTTGTCCGTTGTGCTATAGCCGGCGCCGGATTGTCAAGAATAACAGAATCGCCGGTTATTCTTTTTATATCTTCGATAAGAAAGGGAAAATGAGTGCAACCCAAAACCAAATGGTCAATATGTTTTTCTATCAGCGGATTAATATGTCGGCGCAATATTTCTTCGGACTGTTTTGTTCCCTGAAGTCCTTTTTCTACAATGTCCACCAGTTCGCCTCCCTCAACAGGAATAACCTCTGTATTTCCCGAAAATTCTTTTCTTGCATCGTTGAATTTTTTGCTTTTAAGAGTCCCTGCAGTTGCCAGAATCGCGATAACTCCGGATTTGGAATTTATTGCCGCCGGTTTCACAGCCGGCACAATCCCGACAAACGGAATGTCGAAAGTTTTTCTCAAACAGTCTATTGCTTGAGATGTGGCTGTATTACAGGCTACGACAATTATCTTGCATCCTTTGGCGATAAGCATTTGTGTTGCCTTCACAGAATATCCGGTTACTTCTATCCGGGTCTTTTCCCCGTAGGGACAGTTTGCATTATCGGCATAATACACAATTGATTCGTCGGGCAACAAACGATCTATCTCCTGCCATACCGACACTCCTCCAACACCGGAATCAAAAATGCCTATTGGACTGTTAGTCATTTTTATACCAAATTATTGTTTGCAGCCTTGCTGTTACCTGCCTCGTGTTGCAACAGCCATTGCTTACATTCAAGTCCTCCTCCGTATCCGGTAAGACTACCGTCGGCTCCTATAACCCTGTGACAGGGTACAACAATCCAAAGTTTGTTTCTGTGATTTGCCCCGCCTACAGCACGTGTTAATTTATCGTTTCCCAATCGTCTCGCCATTTCTATATATGAAATAGTTGTTCCATAAGGTATTTTAAGTAACTGTTGCCATACTTTTTGCTGAAAGTCGGTGCCACATTGTTTTATTGGTATGGTAAAGTGTTTACGCTCTCCTGCAAAATACTCTTCCAATTCGGTGATACATTGCTGAATATGCAACAATAATTCATCCGAATCTTTTTCCGGCAAAACTTTATATTCGGTTTTAATCAGGCGTATCGACGTAATATATTTGTCATCAGCCGTGATTTCAGTCAATCCTAAAGGCGATTGCATGTGTACGGTATATTGCTTATCCATTTATCTGTATCTTAATTGTTATACAAGGACGCAAAAGTATGAAATAAATTTATAATGGTTACAAAAAAAATCTAATTTTTATGTTTTGCTGCTGAGTTTGCAAGATTATAATTATTTTTTGAAATAACAGACAGGTAAAACGAAAATGAAAAAAAGACGACTAAATGAGTTGAAAAAACAAAACTTTTTGTTTAAGAAATTTTTTAGCGCTCCATTTTAATGTTTCGCCGCATTTTATTTTGATATTTTCCATCTTTTTTAATATAAAACATCAAAAAAAATGAAATTATAACAATCTGATAAATAATGCAAATATATGTTAATTAACAATAATTCCTCTTTCAGTTTTTTCTATATAAAAAATAAATATTATCTTTGAACAGGATTTTAATGTTTAGTTTCATGGATAACAGTAAGACCACAGTTTTGATGGTGTTCCATAGTGTGCCTCAAGCGAAGATAATAAAGGGGTTACTTGAAGCAAATGATATACGGTGCTTCTTATCGACAGAAACCGCAATATTGGGAACTTTCTTTTCCGATAATAACAGTATAAAGCTGTATGTCATGGAGAAAGACTATTTTGCGGCTAAAGAACTCTTGACGGGTTCATGGCAAGACGAATCAATATAGGAAAAATTGATTTATATTCTCTTGGCATATTCCCTAAAAAACATGCAGCTGAAACAGATTTTGTCAGCTGCATGTGAGAATTAACGTAAAATGTAAAAGAAGAGGATGTTTTTACAATGTGTTCAGTGCATTATTTAAATCGTCTTTTATGTCTTCTATATTTTCTATGCCTAAGGATACGCGCAGTTGGTTTGGATAAACGCCTGCTGAAATGAGTTCTTTATCTGTTAGTTGGGAATGGGTAGTAGATGCAGAGTGTATAATTAGTGTTTTTGCATCGCCAACATTTGCCAAATGACTGATTAGTTCCAGATGACTGATTAATCCCTGAGCCTGCTCCGAATTTCCTTTTATCCTGAACGATAATACGCCGCCGAAACCGTTGCGCAAATATTTTTTCGCAAGTTCATGATGCGGGCTGCTTGCCAGTCCGGCATAATTGACACTTTCGACTTTTGGATGTTTTTCAAGCCATTGCGCAAGTTCCAGTGCATTATCGACACTGCGCTGGACTCTTAACGACAATGTTTCAAGACCCTGTAATAACAGAAACGAATTAAACGGACTGATACACGGACCTAAATCGCGTAACCCTTCGGCCCGGGTACGGATTGCAAAGGCAATATTCCCGAATGGCGAATCAGCGCCAAAAATTTTCCAGAAATTCAGGCCGTGATAACTTTCGGTAGGCTCGCTGAGTGCAGGATATTTTCCGTTGTCCCAGTTGAAATTTCCACCATCGACAACAATTCCGCCAATGCTGGTTCCATGTCCGCCAATCCATTTGGTAGCCGAGTGTGTTACAACATTTACACCCCATTCCAAAGGGCGGAAAAGATAACCGCCAGCTCCGAATGTATTGTCTGTCAGCACAGCAATATCGTGTTTGCGCGCAAGAGCCACGATAGGTTCAAAATCAGGGACATTAAATTCGGGATTACCGATTGTTTCAAGATAAATCGCTTTCGTACGCGAATCTATCAGAGAGGCGAGACTGTCCACTTTGTCGCCTTCCGCAAAACGGACATCGATGCCAAGTCTGCGGAATGAAACCTTGAACTGATTATAAGTTCCTACGTACAAATAAGATGTGCTGTCAATATTGTCACCTACTCCCGCAAGATTGTTAATTGCGAGAAACTGAGCAGCTTGTCCCGAAGACGTGGCTACAGCGGCTTTTCCTCCTTCCAGGGCAGCGATACGGTCTTCGAATACAGCTGTCGTGGAATTTGTCAGACGGGAATAAATGTTGCCAAATTTTCGAAGGGCGAAACGGTCTGCCCCGTCTTTTGCGTCCTCAAAAACATAGGACGAAGTTTGATAAATTGGTACTGCCCGTGAATTAGTTACCGGGTCAGGAGTCTGTCCTGCATGTACTTGCAGGGTTTCAAAACGATAGTTTTTTTCACTCATAACTTTAATCATCTAATTAATTAATAAATAAATATATAAAATAAAAAAATCCGGCTTGCTTGCCGGATCTTCTCTTATTTTTTCACTCACATTATTACAGTAGAGATACATTCCGGCGTAAACAAGAACAACACATGGACATGACCATGTTTCTATTGTGCTTCCTACTTACCGTATGTATTTCTATTTTTCTCATCAACAAAAAATCTTATATTTTAAGGCGCAAAAGTAGTAAATAAATTTATTCTGCAATTTTTTTTTTTTTCAAATATTTAATTTTTTTTTTCAAATACGATATTTTATATATTTAAAAAACAATGTGCCTTTGAGTTATGAAAAATATTTATCTTTTAAAAACCCACGCATCTTCGGGACAGTAACTCAAATTTAGCATATTTCTAAGCGCTGTTTCCGCTTCCTGCAATGTTTCGAAGGAAACAGCCGATACGTGTGTCAGGCCGCCATAATCGAACAGTAAGGGACTGTATCCGTTCGATCTGAACAAATTAGACATATTGTCTGCATTAGGCCTTTCTTCAAATGCGCCTACAATAATATGATAGGGTTTGGGAGTTTGATTTTTAGCATCTTCCTTTTCTTTGGCGATCAACGCTTCATATTTAATCCGTTCCGCATTGCGGATACTGTCCAGATTTTCCTTATCGGCTATTCTTTCTTCCGAAACCGCTTTTTTCGATTTGCCTAAAACACTTGTATTAAACCAATCGCATCCGGTCAATCCTAATCCTAATAACAAAATTATGGCTAACATAACTGTCACAGAAAACGCAATTATTATCTTTTTCATCATTTTCAAATTTTATATTGCATAAACATAAATTTTACAATAAATTTTGCCCAAAGGTAAATCTTTTTAATGAATTTTGATTACTTTTGTTGCAAAATTTAGTATTTATAATTTGTTTTTAACAAAATTAAACTAATGAATAGACTATTAAATAAGTTATTAACACTTTTTCTCGTACTCTTTTGCAATGCATTAACTGCTTCTGGCGATACTGTTTACAATCATACTCATGATAGTGCCATAACTCTGATTTTTGTGGGAGACGTAATGCAACATTCAACACAATTTAATGGAGCGCTAAGAACTGATGGGATATATGATTTTGAACCCTGTTTCAGATTGATAAAGGACGAAATACTTTCGGCAGACTTGGCTATTGCCAATCTGGAAGTTCCCCTGGCCGGCAAACCTTATTCGGGTTATCCGACATTCAGCGCTCCTGATGAAATAGCAATGGATTTGAAAAGAACAGGATTCAATGTTTTAGTCACCGCAAACAATCATTCGTGCGACAAAGGCGCAAAAGGTCTGGACCGAACTGTAAACATGCTGGATTCTTTTGATATTGTTCACACGGGAATATTTCGGGATAAACAGGAACGTGCTGAAAAATATCCGCTTATCATGTCCGTCAAAAATTTTAAAATTGCTGTCTTAAACTATACCTACGGTACCAACGGCATGAGTTCCGGTTCATTGCTTGTAAATATGATTGACAGCGCTCAAATAGTTAAAGATATTGAAACTGCCAGACTTTCGTCGCCCGATATAATAATTGCATTCATGCACTGGGGCGAGGAATATAAAAGGTATCCGGACGAGAAACAGAAAAAGATTACTGACATGTTTTTTCTCAATGGAGTGAATCTTGTAATTGGAGCGCACCCGCATGTGATTCAACCTATGGAAAAACGGTATTCTGCCGCTGGAAGATGTGATAAACTGGTTGCATATTCTTTGGGCAATTTTGTATCAAATCAGCCGTTTCCAAATACCGATGGAGGCGCTG
>JAISDK010000107.1 GCA_031264875.1 Prevotellaceae bacterium | reverse complement strand
CGTTTAATCAGCGATTGATATTTTACCGGTATCTGTCTTTGACAACTGTTTTGCTGTCGAAGATAATACTGTTGAAGAAAATTTCAACAGTATTGAAGTCTTCTTCAACAGCGTTGAAGTCTTCTTCAACAATATTGAAGTCTTCTTCAACAATATTGAAGTCTTCTTCAACGGCGTTGAAGTCTTCTTCAACGGCGTTGAAGTCTTCTTCAACAGCATTGAAGTCTTCTTCAACGGCATTGAAGTCTTCTTCAACAGTATTGAAGTCTTCTTCAACGGCATTGAAGTCTTCTTCAACGGTGTTGAAGTCGTTCCCGATACCGTTAGGGGCATTGACAATAAGCGGTCATAAATTAACCTCTTTTCGCAAACCAATTCCTTTTAAGTATAAATTGGTATATTTCTTAAATCAATTGGCGGTTATGTTGATCACATACATTGTCTGTTGTCATTAGGCAGTATGCAGACTGTATCTGAAATTATTCAACTGATAAAAGGAGAAAGTTCTTTCTACATAAATATGTGGTATAATTGTTTAAATTTTTTTCATCACAAAAGCTACTCTGGAGGGTAGATAGACTTTCAACAGATGTTGTTTATAATAAGTAAGAGTAGAATACGGGTAATTTTCGTCGATTCTGTCGAATCCGTTAAATACAGGAGCATCGCTGTTGAGAACAATCCTGTAATTTCCCCTGTCAATTTCGACCGCATAATCGGTAAACGATTCGACGGGATTGAAATTGAAGAAGAACACTATGTCTCCGCGTTTGAAAATCAACACTTGGGCATCGTTATTTATAGACAGAGCAAACGGCTCGCAGTCAAAAACATTCTCCTGCCTGACAAGAGAAATCATAGCCCTGTCGAACTCTGCCAGAAAACGGTATCTCAAGTTAGCGTCATCTCTCAACGACCATTGCCTGCGAGCATACCTGTACGACCAGTTATTACCCTGCCGCGGAAAGTCAATCCATTCCGGATGGCCAAATTCGTTGCCCATAAAGTTCAGATACCCGTTTCCGGCGGTAGATATGCTTGCCAGACGAATCATTTTGTGCAGAGCGATACCCCTGTCGATAGCCATATTCTCACAGAAAACGTTCATCGAATAATACATTTCGCTGTCAATAAGTCTGAATATTATAGTTTTGTCGCCAACCATAGCCTGATCGTGCGATTCGGCATAGCTTATTGTTTTTTCATCCATTCGTTTACGGCACAGTTCGTAGTACATGTCGCCCATATTCCATGCCTCGTCCGGTTTTTCCACAACAGTTTTTATCCAGAAATCGGCAACACCCATAGCCATTCTGTAATCGAATCCCGTTCCTCCGCAGTCCTGTGGAGCAGCCAGTCCCGGCATTCCGCTGACGTCCTCGGCAATTGTGATTATTCCGGGATTCAGCTTATGCAGCAGCCTGTTGGCAAGCGCAAGATACACTATTGCCATTTCATCCTGATTTCCGTCAAAATAACAGGAATAATCGGTAAAATTGCGCCCGAGGCCATGATCCCAGTATATCATACTTGTGACGCCGTCGAAACGGAATCCGTCAAACTTGAATTCTTCCAGCCAGTACTTGCAGTTTGAGAGCAGAAACGCCAGAACAGTATTTTTCCCATAATCGAAACAGCGTGAATTCCACAGTGAATGATAGCCTCTTTCTCCCTGGTAGAAATACAGGTCGGCAGTCCCGTCAAAACAGCTCAGTCCCTCGTATTCGTTATTAACCGAATGGGAATGTACAATGTCCATAATAACTCCAATTCCAAGACCGTGAGCCTCGTCGATAAGCTGTTTGAGTTCGTCGGGAGTACCGAAGCGCGAACTTGGCGCAAAAAAACTGGATACCTGGTAGCCAAACGACCCGTAATACGGATGTTCCTGTATAGCCATCAATTGCAGCATATTATAGCCTGCGTCCGCTATTCGTGGCAACACCGTTCTGCGAAACTCGTCAAACGTCGCTACTTTTTCCTCTTCCGAGGACATTCCCGTATGCGCTTCGTATATAAGCGGATAATCGGGTGTTTTTGGCGCTTTATGTTTCCATTCGTACTTTTCCGGAGGTTCCCATACCTGTGCCGAAAATATTTTTGTAACGTCGTCCTGCACTACCCTGCGGCAATATGCCGGAATACGCTCGCCTTCTCCTCCCGGCCATTTGACTATCAGCTTGTACAAATCGCCATGACTTAAAACGTCTGCCGGAATTTTCAGTTCCCAGTCCCACCGACTGATTTTTTTCATCCGGTATTTTTCGGAAGCTTTCCAGTCCGAAAAGTCTCCAATAAAATAGACATCGCTTGCAAAAGGGGCTTTTTCCCTGAAACACCAGCCGTCGGGATACTTGTGCAGTCCGTAGTAAAGATGCCCGTTAGCAACATCTTCGAGAGAACCTTCGCCACACAGATCTTTTTCTTTAAGGAAAATTTTTTCGATACGTTCACAGATAACAGATGTGTAAGGTTTGAGACAGGAATCATTTTTTATAAGATTGGGAATATCCATACTGCTGTTATATTTATTTGTTCCCTAATATATTCAAGTGCCCAGGACAAGAGTCGAACTTGCACACCGCAACCGGCGCTACCCCCTCAAAGTAGTGTGTCTACCAATTTCACCACCTGGGCCTGAAAAAAATCAAGGTGCCCGGAACAGGACTCGAACCTGCACATTCTTGCGAATACTAGTCCCTGAAACTAGCGCGTCTACCAATTTCGCCATCCGGGCTTTCGGGGCGCAAAGGTAAAAATTTCTTTTTAATACAAAACAAATTAAAATCCCGCTTCCTTTTAACCGGCATGTTCCGTTTTTAATAAAACACACTGTTTCAGAAAATTGTCTATGCTGATTTTTTTTTCATACTGCCTGAAAAAAGTTTAATCCCCCATGTATCTGAATCAATAACGCTATCCGGTTTACCATCCGGACACCCGTCGAATGGAGGTGTATATTCCAAAATGTCGCTTTTTCTTATATCGACAATAATTCCCGACTCCTTGCCAACTTTATAATGGAGACAGGTCGCGTGTGAGCGTTTCAACTTGACGGCACATTATATCTCTGTCCGGAATTATTGCTCTAATAAAAAAATAGTATAACTTTGCGCCCTGTTTAATTTGTTATGTCTAAAAAACTCGATAGGTATATAGCGTTAAGTATGTTGTTTTTAGTCTTCGCATTTCCGGTTTTGGAATCGAAGGCTCAGGAGGTGTTGACAAATCTTAACGAAAATATTCAAACATCTCCGGCGACTAAACTTCCAAAGACAAAATCAATATCCAGTATCGAATTGCCTTTTGTTGACGATTTCTCAAAATCCGGACAGGTGACGCCAAACCCGAAATTATGGAGAGAAAGCCAGTCGGTCTATATAAACAGAACATTTGCAATCAATCCGCCTACTGTTGGCGTTGCAACTTTCGACCCATTCGACAGCAGGGGAAAAATATACGACAGAGCGGTCAGTTCTGTCTTTGCGGCAGATACCTTGACGTCAGAATTTATTCAGCTATCCTATTCTCCGGTCGATTCTATCTGTCTCAGTTTTTACTTCCAGCCAAAAGGTTACGGAGATATGCCCGAAAGTTCCGATTCCCTGACTTTGGAATTTTATTCGCCACTGGACGATGTATGGAACAATGTATGGAGCGCGTCGGTCGTTTCCGTCAGTAAAATAGAAGTATCAAATCATTTGGCTAATAGCAAAACAGTTATTGAAGACGATAGTATAGGATTCAAATTTTTCAGGTCAAATATCAAAATCGAAAACAGTAAATATTTGAATAACAGCTTTAGCTTTCGGTTTATTAACTACGCAAGTATAAATATTCATCCGGGTTTTCCCGGACGCAGTACAGCTTCCGACCACTGGCATCTGGATTTTGTATATCTGGACAGGAACAGAGCCGCAAACAATCCTGATATTCCGGATATTTCGTTAATCGGAGACCCTAAAAGGCTGACAACGGACTACGAGACTGTCCCGGCTACGCATTTCGAGTTTGCGAAAGCCGAATTATTCGAAGATCCGATGAATCTGGAATTAAATTATACCAATTTCGGATGGGGAACTAAAAGCGTTACCCGTAATTTTCGACTGCGTTCCATTTATGGAGCTTCGGGCAGAACACTGTCCTATTCCGCAGGCGCCGAAAACATTCCTGACGGAAGCACGATAAACCTCTCGTATGCAATACCCCGATACGATTTTTCGATTACCGGCGATTCCGCTTCATTCGAAATGCTGAGCTGGATTGATACGGACAATGACCCGTCGAATTTCAGAACGGCATTACGCTATAATGACACAAGCAGAATCATATACGAGTTTAAAGACTGTTATGCATACGATGACGGAACAGCGGAAAACGGATACGGCCTTTTCGGCAACGGTTCGTCGCAGGGAAAAGTAGCGGTGAAATTCCGTACATACATGGCCGACAGTCTTAGAGGTGTATATATGTACTTCAACCGGGCGGTGAACGATATTAATGAAAATTACGATTTCATAATTGCTGTCTGGAATGACGCAGGAGGTATTCCGGGCGAATTGATACACAGTGAAACCGGTGGTCGGCCTGTGTTCAGGGACAGTCTGAACAAATATATTGCGTATAAATTTTCAAAGCCCGTACATCTGCTCGAAGGCGAAACATTTTACGTTGGATGGCTTCAAACGGATGAAGTCTTTTTGAACATCGGCTTTGACCGGAACCGCAGCTCCAGGAACAGCACATTTTACAGTCTGGGACAAATATGGGAGCCTTCCGTTTTCGACGGTTCACTGATGATACGCCCGATATTCTGTCGCTCTGACTTGCGATTTCCGTCCGATTATGTAGAACTTGAATATAATGATAACGACAACCGTAATATACATACTTTCAGGGCATACCCCAATCCGGCAAGAGGAATCGTCTATTTGGAAGAAGACGACAGCGCTCCATTAAAATCCTCAAAAATAGAGCTGTATGCACTTTCCGGAGAACTTGTCAAGGTTTTCGAAAACGTATTGGGAAATATTGACGTCACGAATATTATGCCGGGAATATACTTTATGAGAGTGTGGAATGTCGATAGAAAAATACGGGAGGTAAAAAAAATCATTGTTTCAGGACAATAAAAAAGACGATATTAATATAAATGAATGAAATTAAGGTAAAAATATGCGGCATGCGAAATGTCGTGAACATTGTCGAAGTGGCTATACTGCATCCTGACTATATGGGATTTGTGTTTTATGAGCGGTCTCCGCGTTATGCTGTGGAATTAAATCATGCAGTTCTCAATTTTCTACATCCCTACACATTGTCGGTAGGGGTATTTGTGAATGCAGAAATGGGACGCGTTGTTGAAACAGCAGAATATTACAGGTTCAATGCTCTACAACTTCATGGAAATGAAACTCCTGAATACTGTGCAGAATTGAAGGCAAAATACAACTGCGAAATAATAAAGGCTTTTGGAATAAAGTCCGAAGAAGATTTTTCGAATACATCTGCCTACGAGCAGGTTTGCGATTATTTTCTTTTCGATGCAAAAACCGAATTATACGGCGGTTCGGGAAGCAAGTTCGACCACAGTTTGCTGGTAAATTATAAAGGAAAAAAACCTTTTTTTCTGAGCGGGGGAATCACTCTTGATGACGCTGCAAATATCAGAGATAACCGACATGAGCTATGTATTGGTATTGATGTTAACAGTTATTTTGAGATTTCTCCGGGGCTGAAAAACGTACAACAGGTAAAAAAATTATTGCAACTCTTCAAAGAAATACCAAATGAACAGGATACACAAACTTTTTAAGGAAAAACACAAAAATATCTTGTCGGTGTATTTCACCGCAGGATATCCACATTTCGACGATACTCCAATAATCATCAAAGAGCTTGAGAAACAGGGCGTCGATATGGCTGAAATCGGAATCCCATTCTCTGATCCCATGGCCGACGGCCCCGTAATTCAGCAAAGCGGAACCGTAGCGCTCAACGGCGGAATGTCATTGAAAAAACTGTTCTCTCAACTCGAAAAAATACGTGACGAAGCAAATATCCCTTTGATAATGATGGGATACCTTAATTCAATCATACAGTTTGGCATAGAAAAGTTTTGCATGGAATGTAACAAAACGGGCATCGACGGAGTTATCATTCCCGACCTGCCTTTCGACGATTACATAAAAAACTTCAAATCGTTAGGCAAGCAGTACGGACTTGAATTTATTATGCTTATAACCCCCGAAACATCGGAAGAAAGAATACGCCTGATAGACGAAAATACCTCCGGTTTTATCTACATGGTTTCGACAGCTTCAACTACCGGTGCCAAAGACAGTTTTGACGAAAAAACCTTAAACTATTTTAAGAGAATCGACAATATGAACCTTAAGAATCCGCATTTGACAGGCTTTGGAATATCAAACAAAACTACGCTTGATGCATCATTTGCCAATTCCGGCGGAGCGATTATCGGCAGCGAATTTATACGCCTCTTAGGCAGTGAGCAGTCAGTTGAAGCCGCCGTGACAAAGCTTATGCAGAAAACAGGCATGTTGTAAACCACAAACAATTATACGGTGAAAACGGAAATATTCAACAGAAACGCATTTATTGCTGTTTCATATACAGTTAAAAAACATTAATTTTGCGCAATGGAACAATTTGTTGTATCGGCAATTAAATATCGGCCATTATCGTTTGCATCGGTAGTCGGCCAGTCAACAATCGGAGCAACCCTGAAAAATGCAATACAGAGAGGGCATCTAAGTCATGCGTATTTATTTTGCGGACCAAGAGGCGTAGGCAAAACAACATGCGCCCGTATTTTTGCCAAAACAATAAACTGTCTGAATCCCGGTGCCGACATGGAAGCGTGCGGCGAATGTGAATCGTGCCGCTCCTTTTCCGAAGGCAGGTCATATTGCATACACGAACTCGACGCAGCATCCAACAATTCCGTGGACGACATCCGCATGCTGGTCGAACAGGTGAGAGTCCCGCCGCAAATTGGCAAGTACAGCGTATATATCATCGACGAGGTTCACATGCTGTCGGCGGCAGCATTCAATGCATTTCTGAAAACTCTGGAAGAACCTCCCTCGTATGCGATCTTTATCCTGGCGACAACCGAAAAGCATAAAATCATTCCGACTATATTATCACGGTGTCAGATATACGATTTCAACAGAATAACCATAGGCGACATTGTCTCCCATCTTAAAGACATAGCCAAGCAAGAAAGAGTTACATGCGAACCCGACGCGCTCAACATAATCGCCCGCAAAGCCGACGGAGCAATGAGAGATGCCCTGTCCATATTCGACAGGGTTGTGTCGTTCTGTGGAAGCAACGTAACATATTCCGCAGTTATTGAAGATTTGAACGTGCTTGATTACGAGTACTATTTCAGACTTACCGATGCCCTTTTGACTCACAACTACGTGGAATCTTATATGATTTTCGATGAAATCCTTAAAAAAGGATTCGACGCCCAGCATTTTGTGTCGGGACTAAATTCGCATTTCAGAGATATCCTTGTATGCAAGGACGTTCAAACCATATCACTGCTGGAAGTCGGGCAGGTTATTGCGGAACGCTACAAACGCCAGTCGGCAGAATGTCCTGTGGATTTTCTGTATGAAGCCTTGAATATCACCAATAAATGTGAAATGGATTACAAGCTCAGCGGAAACCCCCGCCTGCTTGTCGAACTGACTTTGTTGAATTTGTCATACATAGGAACTGAAAAAAAAAACGAATCCTCCGAACATAACAGCTCGGAGGTAAAACCCGAATCAAAAACAGAACATTCCGTTGTACAGAGAAAAGCGGAAGCAGCTCCCATACCTGAAGCTCCCAAAAGTATTTCGTTGAAAAACATGATGTCGGAAGTAAAAACAGAGAACGAAGTCACTGAAAATGCAGAGGCGGCCGGAGAAAAGACATTTACCATGGAAAAACTTGTATTAGAATGGAAAAGCTATGCCGAAAGCATAAAGACTCAATTACCCCGCTTAAGCAGCCGCCTGCTTGAACATTTGCCGGAACTCGTGTCGGAACAGCTTGTGCGGTACCCGGTTATAAGCGAACAGTACAGGGAGCAAATGGAAAAACGTTCGACCGATTTGGTAAATCATCTTAAAAAGACACTCAGCCCTTCGATTGCAGTGGAATGGATTGTGCGGGAAATAAATTCGGAAAACGATGACAAAACTCGCCTTTATACCCCGAAAGATAAAATCAACTACCTCGCATCTACAAATAATATTATTGACGGAATTATCAGAGATTTGGATCTGGATTACAGGTGAAATGTCAGTGCAATTATTAGCATTATTAATAATTGCGTGTTATATTTTGCTGTTTTCATATTATACACCATTATTGATTTTAATTTTATTCCAAGTTTGCGACTGCAAAAAATGTATAGTATAAACATTGCGGCGCTAAAAACCTTTAATTTCGGGAAATTCATGCTTCAATTCGGCGACAATCTGTTCGATAAATCCGCTGCCCCTACCCTATTTTATTCTGCCCATATTAAAGAAATATCAGGAAATATACAGTGCCATTTACAATGCCATTATTTTATAATTACCCATTCCCCATCTTTTTTTCGAACCTTTTCTGGATATTATTTCATTATTTACCAACTCTGTCGTAATTCGCCTTACTGTCCTGAGAGAAATGCCGATCGTAGCCGTAATATCCGCTGCTGTAATTTCCTGAAAGCGCGGTTCCCATCCATCAAACGGAAACCAAATGAGTAGCGGAAAAAACGAAAATCCCCCTCTCAAAACCGGACGGTTGCATGAAGGGGGATTTTTTTTGTCGCGCTCGGAGAACCTCAATCCTCGCTCGGAGAACCTCGATCCTCGCTTTTACTGACAAAATCCTCGCTCGAAGCGACAAAATGGCAGTTCGGAGAACCGGTGGAAAGGTTTCAATCAAAGCAGAGACTCTTCCGGTCATCTGCGAACTGGATTTCTTCATGAACGGGCTGCATTATTTTTTCAAAAAACGCTTTCATTGAATCCTATTTGTCATCAATAACAACCGGCGTCTTCTTATTCTGTCCGAATTTCGTCAATATCCTGTCTATCCCGTAGTACACCAGCGGCACGATCACCAGCGACAGGAACATCGAGCTTATTATTCCGCCGATCAGCGCCCATGCCATGCCGTTTTTCCATTCGGCGCCGGGACCCTGTGCCAGCGCGATGGGCAGCATCCCGACGACGATTGCCAGCGTGGTC
>JAISDK010000128.1 GCA_031264875.1 Prevotellaceae bacterium | reverse complement strand
ACTTACCGCCCTGTTCGACAAACATGGACGGGATATTGCATACGACAGGAATACAGCCGAGACTCAGCGTATTTACAATCTGGCAGAGGATATTGAGCGCACTCCGGGCATGTTGGACGTACTCGTCGCCTTTGCCCTGATGCCGGCGTACAATGCAATGAAGGAGGCTAACAAACGCTTCGACGAACTCTGGCAAATGCGTAACAGGGAACTTGGCGAAGTTGAGCATGTGGATACTAAAACAATACGTGCAGACTGTATTAAGGCTATAAACGTTTTTTACGAAGGCGTCGAATACTGGGCTTCCGAAAGCAATGATTCCCAATGGGCGCAACTGGTAGCGGAACTCAGCCAGCTGGGAAGTTATTACGACCGGCAAATAAAAGCGCGTATAACACGTCGCAAAAACAGGGCGGGCAACGATGACGGCGACGAACCTCTGATTACGCCACAAGAGAGTTAAGAACTAAGAGTTAAGAGTTAAGAGTTAAGGCACGGACGTCGCTGAAGCAAAAAAAAGTAAAAATGCCTAAGATACCGGCGTCGCTGAAGCAAAAAAAGTAAAAATACTTCAGATACTAACGTATCTGAGGCAAAAAAAGATCAAAATGCCTCGGATACTAATGTATCTGATGTAAAAAAAAGTAAAAATGCCTAAGATACTAATGTACCTGATACAAAAACAAAAAATGCCTCGGATACCAGTGTATCCGGGATAATTAATAATTATTAACAGTATTTTTTATAGAGTATGCCATTTCCATTTCAACATCAGCATGACGCTATGGATTGCGGGGCGACCTGCCTGCTCATGATAGCAAAACATTACGGGAAAAGCTGTTCCCTGCAGTTTATGCGCGAACTGTGCTATTCCAATCGCAACGGCGTCAGCATGTCGGGCATTGCCGACGGAGCGGAAGCTATAGGTTTTCGCACCATGGGAGTGCGCACTACTTTCGGAAAACTTTCGGGGAAAGCGGTATTGCCCTGCATAGTCCACTGGCGGCAGGATCATTTTGTGGTAGTATATAAAACCAAAGTCCGCAGGCACAAGGACGGATACAGTGGGAAAGTGTATGTCGCCGACCCTGCTTTCGGACTTGTAACTTACAGCGTGGCTGAATTTCTGGATGGATGGCTGAGCGCGAAAGTTGACGGGGACGACAAGGGCATGGCGCTGATGTTTGCTCCCACTGCCGATTTTTACCGCAATACGTTCGACAGCAGCGAAAAGAAACGCAGCATAGTATGGTTTTTCAATTACATGCGTCCATATAAAAGACTGTTGCTGCAGATAATGTTTGGGATGCTGTTCGGTCTGGTATTGCAACTGATTTTTCCGTTCATGACCCAGTCGATGATTGACGTCGGCGTCCTCAACGGCAACCTGAACTTTATAATACTGATACTGCTTGGTCAGCTGATACTTGCAGTCAGTCAGATGGCTGTAGGATTCATTCAAAACTGGATAACTCTTCATGTAAATACCCGTATCAATGTAGCTCTTATTTCCGATTTCCTGTTGAAACTGCTTAACTTGCCGATAGCTTTTTTCGATTCGAAAAAAACGGGCGATATCATGCAGCGCATAGGCGATCACGGACGTATAGAAGGTTTTATGACAGGTACTTCCATCAATACGTTTTTCTCCCTTTTCAACTTTGTGATTTTTGCCGGTATCCTGATATGGTATAATCTGACGCTGTTTCTGGTTTTTGTTGCAGGATACAGTATGTATACAGCCTGGGTACTGCTTTTTTTACATATCCGCAGAACTTTGGATTTCAAACGCTTCGAACGTTCCGCACATAACCAGAGCAATATCGTCCAGCTTATTGCCGGGGTGCAGGAAATCAAACTGAACAATTGTGAGAAAAAGATGCGCTGGAAATGGGAATCCATTCAGGCGGAATTGTTTGACGTCAACGTCAAGGGACTTACTTTCGGACAAATACAGAGTACCGGATCATTCCTTATCAGTCAAGTGCTCAATATAGTTCTTTCGGTGATTACAGCCAAAGCGGTGATAGACGGACAGATGACTCTGGGAATGATGATGTCGATATCGTATATTCTCGGACAGCTGAAAGGACCTGTCGAGAATTTTATCGGTTTTGTACATTCCTATCAGGATGCAAAAATAAGCATAGAACGTCTGGGAGAGGTTCATTTCAAGGAAGATGAAGAACAGGCAGACGAAGCCAGGATAAAAGACCTTCCTTCGGGAGACAAAAGTTTGCATGTCGAAAATGTAACATTCAGCTACCTGGGACCCAGCGCGCCTCCCGTATTAAAGGATATCTCCCTTGTGATCCCGGAAAACAGCGTAACAGCCATTGTAGGCGCCAGCGGCAGCGGAAAAACGACTCTGCTGAAACTGCTCACAGGCAATTATAATCCTGTTCAGGGACAGATAAAAGTGGGGAACGTCAATCTGAAAAATATCAGTCCACGATACTGGCGTTCGCAATGCGGCATCGTGATGCAGGACGGCTTCATATTTTCCGAAAGTATTGCCGAAAATATAGCCATATCCGACGAAACAATAGATAAAGAGCGTTTGTTCTATGCTTCGCAAATGGCTAATGTTCATGAATTTGCCGGAGAACTGCCATCCGGATACAATACCAGGATAGGGCAAGAAGGCAGCGGATTAAGTCAGGGACAGAAACAGCGGATACTGATAGCGCGGGCAATATACAAAGAACCGGCATACCTGTTTTTCGACGAAGCGACTAATTCCCTGGATGCTAATAATGAAAGCGAAATCATGAAAAATCTGGAGAATTTCTACCGGGGACGGACTGTAGTGATTGTAGCTCACCGTCTCAGTACAGTAAAAAATGCCGATCAAATTGTGGTACTCGAAAAAGGCGAAATAGTGGAAAGAGGCGCTCATGCCGAACTGATCGACAAGCACGGGGCATATTTTCGCCTGATACAAAATCAATTGGAACTTGGAAATTAAAAAATGTATACAATGGAAGATAAGGATAAAAACGGAATAAAACTGGAGATAGAACTCCGCAACGAAGAAATTAACGCTATACTGGGACATGTGCCGGGTCGAGTGGCGAGAAACGGAATTATGGTGATCTTCTCAGTGATATTGCTTTTGTTGACCGTGAGTTACTTTTTTTCGTATCCCGATACTGTCGATTGCCGCATCCTGATTACCTCGACTGAACCGCCTGTACATTTTATTGCTAAGGAATCCGGAAAGATAAAGTTGTTTGTGTCCGAAAAACAGGAAGTGACAAAAGGCGCACTGCTTGCAATATACGACAATTCTACCGATACGGCTGCTGCATTTTACAGTCCTTGCGATGGAACGGTTTCTCTTTCCAAAACGAAAATTCTGCACACCGTAACAGCAGGAGAATTGATCCTTAGCATATTGCCGCTCCACGCAGGCAAACCGGTCGGCATAATGGAAATACCGGCTTCATGCTACGGAAAAATCAAACAGGGTCTGAAAGTCAATGTCAAATTAGACAGTTATCCGCACATGGAATATGGCATAGTCAGAGGAATCCTTACATTCATCTCGTCAATTCCTTCAAACAATGTTTATTATGCCGAGATTGAGTTTCCCGACGGATTGCAGTCCAACTACGGGAATGCTATACCTTTCAATTATGAAATGTCCGGCACAGCCAGCATTATCGTCAATGAGCTGTCGCTGTTTCAGCGTTTCCTGCAGCCGGTGCGTTCCGCTATCAGTAAAAAGTAGTGATTTGCCGGATGGGGATTGTCACGTCCTGAAAAAAGTATACACATTTTTTAATTATTATTACATTCATTTTTTTCATCAATTTTCACCTCCTGTTTTAGTTTTTCCCCATCCCCTTTCGGGGCGCGCGCGCCCCGAAAGGGGATGGGGGAAAAAAAAATTTAAGCCACTCCGTCGGCGGGATTGTTATAATAGTAAGCTTCGATTTCATAAAAACCGTATTTACGGCATATATATTCAGTGCATCTTCCATGGAGTCCAGCGTATCGAGCATCATTTTTTCATAACCTTCAGAACTCCTGACCTCTCGCAAACTAAACTGACCTTCGCCTTCAAGCGAAGGGTTTGTTGTCGGCTAAAGTCGACTAAAGGACTCCTAAATGTCAACCAATGGTAAAATCTTCCTGTTGCTCTGCTGAATCGTACTGATTTTCTATATAAGACTTTATTACTTCATCTGTGATTGTTCCGGTGGTGGCAACAAAATAGCCCCTACCCCATAAGTGACGTCCTCAAAACATTTTGCTCAATTGCTTATTTTCCATTAGCAATTTGTACGAACTTGTCCCTTTCAAATACTGAACCAGTTTGCTAATCGCCAAATGGGGGGGGAACGGAAACAAGCAAATTGATAATCCTGAGCAGAGTTGTCTGGAGATTTTTTGATCCTGTTCCTGAGTTTTGCAAGACTGTAACTTTGCTTTTAGTGCGAGCAAACATTCATACAGATTCGGAGATGCTCTCTTTTTATCGATTTTCTATTTTTTCATTTTTTACAGGCGAATAATCCGAAACGTCTTTATTGTTTACAGTTATTTTCTCGAAATAACATTTTATTCCTGTTGACGTATTCATATCTTCCGTATTTTGTATATGAAAATGCAAATGCGCCTCTGTAGAATTGCCTGAATTTCCGCAATATCCTATTATATCTCCCTGCTGTACATCCTGTCCTTCCTTAACCTTTACCGAATATTGTTTCAAATGGGCAAATAATATATACTCGTCATTCACGGTTTTTATGATAACCGTATTTCCGGGTACAAAATATAGATCTACCTTTCCGGGAATATTGTCTTTTATTCCATCAACCGACAGAACAATTCGTCCATCACACGGGGCGATAATTTTTTTGCCAAATGCATAATAATCCTCATTGAATGCACCGTTGGTTTTATATGTCCGCCCGTCATTATCTTTGACAAGAAAATCAAAGGCATTCTTTTGAACTACATTTTCAATATGGTAATTTAAATCTTTTGTATCTCCGCCCCAAACCACAGTCCATTCATCGTCAAAGGGAAGTATCAGTTTTGTTGTATTTTTGACATTTTCCTGAAAAATTTTGACATAAAATCCCTGTATATTCAATTGCTCATTATAGGAGATACTTACATTAAAAACATCTTTTTCAAATGTCATTTTATATAAATAAAACACTGTATTGTATTCTGTTAATTCATAATTAATGATTTTTCCAGCCTGTGATTGTAAATTTTTAAAGAAATTTATAGCCTCATTCAATGGCAAAGCCTTTTTCATTTCATCGGAAAACGCCATGAATATTGAGTCATAATTTCTTGAATTGTAATTTTCAACAAACGATTTTGTTTCCGTATTATAATTGGTTTTTACTGTTTGAGCTTTACTGTAAACCGTTAAAAGCAAAAATAAAAGCGCTACATGTATTATTTTCACCTTTATTATATGCTTTGAGTTGACTTCGAGCTTTTCAGGATAGTAGCAAGCATGTACAGTCCTTTTTCCGTAAATGCTTTGGAGTTTACGCGCGTTTTTAGTCAGATTTGCGGT
>JAISDK010000064.1 GCA_031264875.1 Prevotellaceae bacterium | reverse complement strand
ATATCCGGTCGGCATTTCTATGAAAGTTATCGTAGGTCATTTCGTACCGTATCCAGAGACTTGCAAGGGCGAAACAGGCAAATCCCGACGCCAGCCCGACAATACTGATTAGCGTCTGTTTCTTGTATTTCCACAGATTGCGGAAAGCGATTTTTAAATAATGTTGTATCATATTTCAATTTACTAATATTTTAATATTACTGTTATTATACTGGCGTCAAGCGAATTATACAGAATCACAGCTTAACGTCAAATATAGTATAGCAAAAACCGTACCAAACACTTAATCACCTATTATCCAGCGATATATTTTTTAAGGTAACTTCGGAAAGTGTGCGATTATGCACATTCGGCGTGCGAAATCGCACACTTTCAGGAAAACACGGGCAGAATGGACAGAATCACGTTTGTAAACAGCTGTTTTACATCAAACTGTAAAAACACGGCAAATCTGGAGAATTTTCATTTTATGTGCGAAAACGCACGAGGCCTTTCTGTCACTGAAAACGGCGCTGCATAAATCGAGCAGGAAGAACGGAATTATACTGCGCACGGGATGGTTTTGTGAGATGTAATCACATCACTGTTTTCTTAATCTCTTGTGATAAAATATTGCCGTCAGCTTTAGCTGACGGAACTTTTTGTATATCCTGCATTTTCTTATCCGTCAGCTTTAGCTGACGGCAATACTAAAACTGATAGCAATACAATCGCTCATTATTATTGTTTGTCATCGACGTTTTTTTGTCATCAAGGAAATCCTTTAATCAAGAAAATCAAGGTTAAGCATTTTTTTCATACTTTTGCGCCTTGTATATTTATGATTATGACATTAAAACACAGGAATATATTATCGTATCTACTGTCCATTGCCGGACTGTTGATACTGTGTATCGTGGCAGACTTGCCCGGTATAAGGCTTGACCTCACTGAAGACAAGCGCTATACGGTGTCCGAGCCAAGCAAGCAGGTTATCAGAAATCTTGATGACGTGATTTTTATCCGTATTTATCTGGACGGGGAAATGCCTGTGCATATAAAAAAATTCAGGTCGTCGGTACGTGAAAAGCTGGATGAGCTGAAACAGTATTCGCGAAAAAACATTCAGTATGAATTTCGTAACCCGTCGGAAGGAAACAGCGAAAAACGTTTTGCCGTGTTCAATGAACTTCGACATAAAGGTTTGATTCCGCTTACCATACGCGAAAACGATGCGGAAGGCGGAGCAACTCAAAGAATTATTTTTCCCGGAGCGCTGGTGAATTACAAGGGAAAGGAATTGCCGGTTAATTTCGTGAAAACCAATCAGAAGCTCAGCATCGGGGAAAATCTTAATCTCGCATTGCAGAATCTGGAATATGAACTTGTAAACGTTATCCAAAAAATAAGCCGTACCAGTAAGGACAAGATTGCTTTTATCGAAGGACACAACGAACTTGACGACAACAGCCTGTGGGGAATATCCGAAAGCCTTGGCGAATACTACGATATTGACGCTGTGAGAATAGAAGGCGCTACCGGAATACTCGACGAATACAAGGCCGTGATTGTTGCCAAACCAATGGAACGCTGGCCGGAAGCCGACAAATTTGTCATAGACCAGTATATCATGCACGGGGGACGTACTGCCTGGTTTGTGGACGCGGTGCATATTCACGAGGACAGTCTGTCGAGAGGTGAAACGACTATGGGTTTCGTGTGTGAACATAATCTTAACGACCAGCTGTTTAACTATGGCGTCCGTATCAATCCGAATGTAGTGCAGGACATTCAGTGTTCGAAGATCCGCATTGATGTATCTCCGCCGGGAATGCCACCCGATTTTCGCTTTGAGCCGTGGACATATTTCCCCTTGCTCTGGACTCCGCCCGATAATCCCATTACCAGGGGAATAGACTTAGTCAAGGCTCAGTATCCCGGAGTCATAGACACGGTGGGAAATAATGCCGCCGTGAAAAAGACATATCTGCTGTATTCTTCCGAAAATGCAAAAGTGACAAACGCTCCACTGATTGTGAGCTTGTCGCAGGTCGATGAAAAAATTACGCGGCAAATCTTTAACAGTTCCTATTTGCCTGTAGCGGTTTTACTTGAAGGTGAATTTAATTCCCCGTTCAGAAACAGGATTGTTTCGCAATTTATATCTTCCCCCGGATTTACGTTCCTGCCTAAAAGCCGGACAACCAAAATGGTAATTGTATCCGACGGAGATATTATCCGCAATGATGTAAATAAAGCCGGAGTGGAAGCAGTCCCCTACCCTCTTGGTTACGACCGTCATACCGAATATACTTATGGAAACAACGATTTTGTAATGAATGTCATCAATTATCTTACGGACGAAAACGGATTGATGGAAATTAAAAACAGAACTCTCAAAATGAGACTGCTCGATAATTCCAAAATAGCATATAGTCATACTGAAATAATTTTGATTAACACTCTTGTTCCTCCAGCTATCATTATTCTTTGCGGAATAATATTTGTGCTGTACAGGCGTAAAAAATACGGTACCGATTGAAGAAATATGAGTGCATCTCAAACTGTAATTTTTATGCCGGAGGAAACTTATTGTAGCTACCCGGAAATTTGTTGTAGTTCCCCAGAAACTTGTTGTAGTTCCCCAGAAACTTGTTGTAGCTCCCCGGAAACTTGTTGTAGCTCCCCGGAAACTTGTTGTAGCTCCCCGGAAACTTGTTGTAGCTCCCCGGAAACT
>JAISDK010000282.1 GCA_031264875.1 Prevotellaceae bacterium | reverse complement strand
TTGGGATAGAAATTATACATAAAGTTGTCTTTCAGCCATTGTTGCGGGTCAATTTCTTCTCCTCCGGTGTTCGCATTTCCTGAAGCAAGACTGTCCAATACTGCCAAATTCTCCTCGTCATCCTCCAGATAGTAGTGTTCCTGTGGCGGGTAGAAGAAAGCGGTGGTAAAAAACACTTTATTCTCTCCGTCTTTCAAATCAATTGTTTTTACCGTCTCAAATACCGGATAACGGTAACCCTTGGAATACCACTGACAGGTTTCTACGACCGTATTCATGACATCCTGACCTATCCGGCTGATACTGTCTCTCTTTATTGTCTGCACTTTCTTTATACGCATCACATGTTCCAGCGTATCCCTGGAGGGAAGTATCATCTTCCCCAGAGCGTCAAATTCGATACTGATATTTCCGTATGACAAAATCGAATCGCTGCTTGAATACAATCCTCCGGCAGTATATGAACGAGCCGTTTTTTGTCCGTATCCGAATGGATACGGCATAGCCGGAAGCGGATTCCGGTAATGTAGCAAGGTGGTAGGATTTTCATGCCCCATGCAATACAGCGTATCATTTTTTATACGGTAATAATAGGACGTATAATGCTCTATGCCCTGAAACAGCTCATTATGGTTGTCCTCCCTCTTTAAATAGACGGTGTCATTTCCCATAATATTGATACTATCCTTAATAGTATAAGGCTCTTTGTAGCTCAAAATGTATTCTGGGTTCACTGCGCTGAGCTTGCTGAAATCCCACAATACATTCTCTCCCGAACGGCCGGGGTCTTTGTAAACTACTTGCTGCTTAATTATTTCATCGCCTATGCGGATAGCATTGTTTTGACGGGTTATTTGTGCTGACAGCGGAAAAAAGCACAAACATAGAGAAAATGATAAAATTGTTTTCATCGGTACGTTGGATTGAATTATTAGCTATATTTATTTTGCAAAAGTAACATATAATTTAGTTACCCGATGCAAATATATAACAATTAGTTGTAATGACAACCGTTTCGCGTCGTTTTAACTATAAATCCCTGCATTATTTTTTAAAGGAATAGGCAATCGCCTGTAAATTAACGGATTATTGATTGACTAAAATCAGTAACTATTATAGCCGGAAGTGATAACAACTTCCCGTCTGCCGGCCTGTGTAAAACGGCTGCTTTCGTAACCGTATCCGAAAGAGTCTAAATTAGTATAGAATAAATGAAAATATGCGGAATATTCGTGTGGGGATTCTGCCTATTTTTATGATTCACGTTAAAGCTTAGCGGAAATTTATTTGGATTGAAAAGAAAATATCTATCTTTGTATTCGGACTAAATTATTCGATTACTATTAAGCGTTTCAAATACATATTTCTGAGTATTTCAGGGGTGATTCTGGGAGTTATCACCTTGCTGTTCGGGCTCTTGAACATGCCGTTTGTTCAAGAGTCGATAAAAAGTCGTATTGTCGACGAATTAAAAGCCAAACTCAATACCGAGTTTAGTATTGAGAAACTGCACATACAACCCTTTAACACGGTCGAACTCGAAAATGTTTACCTGTTTGACCAACAAAACGAACAATTATTAAACGCCGGAAAACTGTATGCCCGCATCAGTTTAGGCGCTTTGCTAAAGAAAAACGTGGTTATTACGGCTATCCGGTTAAATGATTTTGAGTTGAATCTGTCGAAAGAAACCGCCGACGCGCCGCTCAACATGCAGTTTGTTATTGATGCCTTTAAATCGCAGGACGATAACAGCAAGCCGTCGTTTGATGTTAAGATAAACAGCCTCAACCTGAATAACGGACGTTTCAGGTTCGATGTAAAAGATAAACCGGCAGATAAGGAATTGTTCGACGCCAACCACATTCAGTTGTCGGATATACATGCTCATATTGCCATGAAATCGCTGAAATCCGATTCGTTGAACATCCATCTCAAGCAACTGAGTTTGAATGAGAAAAACGGTCTTGTTATCAAAAACCTGGCATTACGACTGATTTCTCAAAACAAAAAAATGCAGGTAAAGGGATTCAGATTAGAAACTCCGAAATCTCTTCTGCAACTCTCAAAATGCAGCATTGACCTCTCTAATGCAGGTTCCCCGTCCAATCTCGGCAACGCACATATTGATTGCGCTATTTCATCGTCCTATATTACGCCAAAAGACGTAGCCGTTTTTTCGGATGCGCTGAAAAACTTCGACGACCGAATTTACCTCGACTGCCTCGTTTCGGGAACTATAAACGATTTGAATATTCCCAAACTTTCGCTGGATTACGGCGATAAAATGCAGTTGATTGCCAATGCAGACATTGTTAATCTCTTACAAAAAGATTCGCTGCAATTATCGGGAAATATACGTTCATTTTATATTACCAATGAGGGAATCAATGGCCTGGCAAACAATTTTTTCGCCGAACGAAAAAAACTGCCCAAAGAAGTCGGTAACTTGGGTACGGTAAGTTTTAAGGGTAATATTTCGGGACATTTGAAAAAACTGAAGGCGCACGGCGTACTTCACGCCAACCCCGGTTCGGTGATTGCCGACCTCGATTTCGGATTTGCTCCGCAACCGGGCTTCGAGTCGTTTTTCAAAGGAACTATCTCGTCCGAACAGTTTAAACTCGGTCAAATGCTGGAGAATGAAACGTTCAACGAATTATCATTCAATCTAAACATCGACCTGAAGAAGTACAAGCACACAACTTTAGGCGGCAAGGTAAAGGGAACTGTCGGACATTTCGATTACAATGGTTATCCTTACCGCAATATCGAACTGAACGGACAATACGACGGCTTGAAAATGGAAGGCAAACTATCGCTCGACGACGAGAATGTTTTTCTTGCCATGAACGGCATGTTCGACTTCTCCCAAAAACAACCTGCGCTAAATTTTGTAGCCAGATTACGAAACCTGAGACCGGATAAGTTGAACCTGTCGGACAAATACGCCAACTCCTACC
>JAISDK010000197.1 GCA_031264875.1 Prevotellaceae bacterium | reverse complement strand
CATAATATGTTTCTGTCTGTACACGAATCTAAAAGCAGTATTGCCAATAACAATAATATAAAGTAATTTTTATGTTTCACTGTTTTTATTGACATTTTTCTGTTTGTTATTTCTGTGTTTCTGTTTATTAGTTCGATTATTTTCTTTTTCACTTGTTTTATTTTCGTTTTTGGTAACGGGTTTTTTCCTGTTTTTCCGTTTTTTCCTGCTTTTGTCAAAACGTGTAAGGCTGTCTTCTCCGACCGCACTTTTAAATTCGGAATTAATTTCGTCGTTATCGACATGCAGTTCAAGTTTTTCACCTTTTTTAGCGCCGTCAATCATTTCCTTGACTTTTTCGACAGGAATAGAGAAAATTTGAGGGTTTCCGGCAGTCGAAAAATACATTACCCCTTTCAGTACATCGGTTTTTTGCAGGAAAATTGTTCCGGTTGCTGTTTCGATCTGGCGAATTTTCGGGAAAGCGTCCCACGCATCGAGATAAGTATCAAGTTCATAGTTCAAACAGCATTTCAACTTGCTGCACTGTCCTGCAAGTTTCAATGGATTGACGGATATTTCCTGATGCCGTACCGAATTGGTCGATACCGAGACGAAATTCCTCATCCACTGTGCACAGCACAATTCTCTCCCGCAAGGGCCGATACCTCCGATCAGTCCCGCTTCCTGACGTGCGCCGATCTGCCGCATTTCAACCCGGATTTTGAAGGTTTCTGCCATGACTTTAATCAGTTCTCTGAAATCAACGCGCTCATCGGCAATATAATAAAATATGGCTTTTGTCCTGTCGCCCTGAAAATCGACGTCGCCTATTTTCATGTCCAGTCCAAGCGATGTGGCCATTCTACGGGCCTGTATCATTGTTGTATATTCCAAAGACACTGCTTCCTGCCATTTTTCGATATCAACAACTCTTGCAATGCGGTATATTTTTTTTATATCCGCCGTTTTTGCATCCGTAATATTTGGATTCGCTTTCAGGAATTTGATTTCGGCAACAGGCCCCACAGCCGATATTATTCCAATATCGTGACCCGGAGAGGCTTCAACCGCTACAATGGCGCCTTCTTTCAAGTCAATATTATTGACGTTCCTGTAAAATCCTTTTCTTGTGCTTTTAAATCTGACTTCGAAAATGTCATATTCCCTGTCTGCCGGAATGTTCCGCAACCAATTGTAAACGGTCAATTTATGGCAGTTTTTCACTGCCCTGCATGCTATTGTTTCACCTTCTTTGCCGGTCTCGGTGACACATCCCCGCGACCAATATAATGTTCCTTTATTTATTGTCATCTTTCGTCTGTTGTCGTATTAAATAGAATGACTTTATGCCAATCTAATTTTGTTGCAAAATTATACAAAAAATCGAAAATGGAGGACATGCCGCCGAAATGCAGCTTTTTCGCCACATGCGGAAACTTTATCTATTTTTGTATTCGATTAATAATTCGGCAATCTGTATGAAATCATTGCCATAAAACATTTAAACATTTAAAAGATGATAAGAATATTGAAAAAAGTAATTTTGGCGGTAATTTTTATGCCATTTGCAGGCGTTATGCTTTATGCAAACGATGATATTTACGAAAAGTTAGCCGGCGAACTGAACAAATACGCCGTTGTGTATAACGAATATAGCGGGACGAACTATCCGGTACTGTCGGGAAATACAGCCATGGGCGGCTTGATGGATCCACTTGGAAGAGGTATATACAATATCGAAATGAACGATTTGTTTCTCGGTGAAGACGGGCGGGTATTCGGACCGGGAATGATGATAGACATAATGCAATTCGCGGGACGCAATCCCGAATCCTACAATCAGTCCTACAGTCTGGAAAACGGTATTCTGACCACGGACGCAGGCTATGCCAACGGCGCCTACCATTCCGAAATGTTCTTCTCGCAGGATGATAAAGACCTGATGGTGTATCAGCTGTACAATAACGGCAAAAGCAGGCTTACCTGCAATATCAATCTCGGACAGTTTGAAATGACAGTTGAACGTCACACAAACAAGAGCATCCGCGGAATATCGCGAAAAAGCTCGTTTACCTGCCTGCACTATTTTCTGCAGTCAAATATTACGATAAATGCGCCCGCTCTTCCGGATTCCAGGAATATCTTTGTAAATGTCGATCCGGGGAAAAAGCTCGAAATCGTGCTGAGCCTGAAGGTAACAGCGGAACAGTCACCTCTTTCCGAACCCCGTTTTGCCGTAGCCGAAGAATTGAAACAAAGTCATATCCGGAAATGGAAACAGCTTTGGCAGTCGCTGGGCGTCATCATTCTTCCCGACGGTCTCTATGCCCGGACATTCTACCGTTCGCTGCACTGGCTTCAATGTACAGCCGGCTCGTCGAGCAATCTGCCGGGCGAATGTCAGTTTGGAACAATTACTTCCGGCATCGCTTCAGCATATCAGTTTCATGGAACGGTGGCATCGCTGAACATTCAACCGTGGAAACAGCGACCGTTTACCTACGGCGCGGCAGGATGGTCGCTATATGCATACACCTGGCTGGGCGACAGTGAAAGAGCGGGCAACATGCTCGCAGCACACTACCGTCCGGAGGCATTGAGGAAAAACGTCACAGGCATCTATCCAGTCGGCTATCATGAATTTACATACGGCGGCAATTCCACGGGGCGGTACGAATATCTGTCGCACGACAATCCCGACGCCTTCTGTTTTGCCCACGAAATGCTGTACGACAGAACAAATCATTCCGCTCCGCCTTGGGACAGGCAGGTACATATTCAAGCCTTTGCACCTGCCATGTTCTATCATTATGGCAGGATGTATGCGGACATGGCGGATACGGTTTATTCCGTAATGAGGGGCGCCGCCGAGTTCTGGCACACGCTGTTGCATTACGACAACGCGCAAAAGTCGTATTTCATTCCGCCGCTCACTTCGCTGACGGAAGACCTGTTTGAAGCCAACCTGCTGGACGCCCTGATTGCTGCCAAATGGACGCTGACACAGGCGGCTGCTCTCGCCGAAGAAAGAAACGCCGACGCTGCTTTGCGGAAACAGTGGAAACAAATCGCTAAAGACATCAGGATAAAGGATAAAAACGATGTATATCTCGAATTTGGCGGCGACGACGGAGCCCGTGCCGGAGCCGGATATCAGGGAATCCGAGGATATGCCTATCTGGGTTTCCCGACTTTGGAGACTATGAGGGAACTGTCAGCGCGGAAGGTGAATAAATCGCTGGATCAATGCTGGATTCGCAACAAAAAAGGCAAAGGGATGATTACCTTTGTTGCCAACTGGTTTGCGCTGACCGACGCCTACTGGGGCAGGGCGGAAGAAGCCTACGAAAAATCGAGCTACTGTCTTACGCAGCTCGACCCGTCGGGAACGGCCATGTGCGAACAGAAC
>JAISDK010000191.1 GCA_031264875.1 Prevotellaceae bacterium | reverse complement strand
TCAAAAAGATTAAATACCCGCGCCCCAAGCGTGGGCTTCCATACCAGCGCATAATCGCCGCCGATCAATCCCGGCTGCATCGAATCGGTCGGTATCTTAAAAGAAGCAAAAAGCAGCACCTGCGCGACGATATACGCCACAACCGCAATGCAACCATAGTAAACGACGTCGACGACGATATTGCACAGTTTTCGGAGAAATTTCCGGACAGTCATTTGTTTTTTTACCACCATATCTGTTTGCCGTTTTCGTATGTAAAAATTCTTTCCTCATTGCCTTTCGTATGGTCATGCAGTAAAAATAAGGCATTACCCGGACAGTCGTCATATTCCAACCGGGCAGAATCAGCCTTCTTCCGCCCCAGGGATTGCCATTTATTATCGCCCCAGTAAAACAATTCATAATTATCGCCTATTTCAATGCAGTTGCCGTCGTTCCGTGGATAATAAATGATTCTGTCAATACATACAGGCTTGCCGAAATCCAGGCCCACCCAGCAGCCATTCTCGTGAGGAGCGTCGAAAAAAGTCAGTGCATTCCTGTCGAATACCGCTTTCTTATCATAACGATTGCCGTTTCTCCGTGAGCCTGGAGTCCCGATAATTTCCCCCATTACGGGTGTAACGGAATCCTTTTCATAAAAAAAGAGTTCCGCTATATTGCAATAAGCGCTGTCAGGCGGAAAATAACGCCAGTATCGTGCGCTGTCCGCCCTTCCGCCCAAATTAATTTCCCTTGCCGAAATGCCAAATTCGTCAATCGTGTGCAGCGTAACGGAATCTGTAAAAAGCGAATCGCTTGCAATTTGTATTTTACCTCCTATAATACGATGACCGATATTATATATGCCTTCAAATAGCGAATATTTTCTTGACAACGTTAAATGCTTTCTTACGGCCGTATCGGCTTTAAGTGTTTTTACCTCACCGGATGAGAGGACAATAACAGGGTCTGAAAAAGGCCGTATGCCGTTTTTTTCATAAAAGACGGGAAGATACGCTACCCGTTTTCCCATATTGTCAAACCGGGCTTTTTTGTTTTTCAATTTGCCCCAGTGGACGGGAATCCATGAAGTATTATCAAATACGGACAGGTAGGCGTAATGGTGATTATTGCTGTTTTTTACAGGAATTTCCAGATCTGCGGTCACCTGATATTCTTCCGTCACATCTTTCATAAACGGTATAGCCAGTTTTGAGGGCATAATCTTTTCCGAGCGGTATATATTGACTATTTCCTCATTCTTTGCATACGTTAGCCTGAATACCTTTGCCATAGGGATATCTTCCCTGTGTGAACGGACCGGATCCGTGGTAGCGCCTTCAAAAGCGATCTTCTTGCCCGACGTCTCAACCAGGATCAGCCAGCTGTGTCCGCGCGGGCGAAATGACCATTGGGGCGTGATATCCATTGCTACCGGTATGCCGCGAGCGCGCATTAATGCAAATGCCATAAGACCGTAATCATCACATGTCCCGTATGGAATTTTTAGTAAGGAGCTTATTTTTCTGACAGGAATAGGGCCGGGTTTGTCTTTCCAGCGGAACGGTATGGAATCATTCAAATTACGGTTCGTTGTCAGGCCTGCCGAATAGGCTGCATTTTGATGGAAAACACAATACTGCAGCCTGTTTAACATCACAGTATCTCCATAATGGCTCATATATTCCCGCCAATCATCAAGGTCTTGCGTTTCACAGAGTTTATAGGGCAGCAGATATTCGCAGAAGTCGTCGAAATTAATATGCTGCGCCCATTCGCCTGTTTGCCAGGAATGGAAAGCCCGGTCAATATGGTTTATCAGATAGCCGGATTTTATAACACGAATGTCTTCGACCGGTTTCAGCTTTAAATTTGTGAACCCGGTAACCGTTTGATAGAAAAGGCTGTCCTTTACGTTGTCTTTTTCATATTTGTATAACGATGCTACCGAATCAATAGCAGCATAATAACTGTTCATATATGCCGTATCCGCATAGGAGTAATGTCCCGGCATATTTTCAATTAAAAAAACGGCCGCTTTATATTTAAGAGGATCATTCCGATAATGCTCCAGAACTTTTTCCAGTTCCGGGCGGTTATCTCCGGCATGTTCCAATGCCGCTTTCAAGTTTGATTTGTTATTACAGGAACAGCAGATTCCCGCAATAGCTATCAGCATAATAAGTAACTTTTTCATGATGAATCTTTGTTATACCACATGGATATGAATCACATGTCGTCTTTTCGTCAAAAATGGCGCCTGCAATGTTTGATAAACATACATCAAATATTCCGCACCTTTATTTTATTGAGTTTGATTCTCTGAGAACCGATTTCGACTCTCTGAGAACCGATTTCGACTCTCTGAGAACCGATTTTGATTCTCCGAGAACCGATTTCGACTCTCTGAGAACCGATTTTGATTCTGTGAGAGTCGATTTTGACTCTCCGAGAATCAAATTCGACTCTTTGAGAGTCAAATTTGACTTTCGGAGTATCAAAACCGGATTTTCAAGCAATCTCGTCGCTGTTTTTTGCGTCCGTCTCGTCAGGTTTATGCCGCATGCCGGGGAAACGCTTCCGTAATTCCTCGTAAACGGCTTTGGCGCCGGGGATGTCCTGGCGGGCGGCCATTTTCACGGAGTTGTAGAAAATGAGTGCAGCCTGATAAGCTTCGCTGCCGGAGGTCATGGCAGTGTCGTCGGTGTACTCGTGGAGTTGCAGCGTGGCATTGTTGAGCATCAATAGATTGTGTACATCGGCAAAATCCGTATTGAAAGCCGTCATATCAAGATACGGCGGACAGAGATTGGGATTCTGCACGGCAAATTCGTGAGCTTTTTCCACGAAACTGAAGGTCTTTTCGCCCATTTTCGGCAACGTGTGCCGTTCGGCAGGCGTGAGCGGTGTCACATAGGGCAACAGCGCCACTTTAGCCTGATTGACCAGGCTATGCACCAGCGCCACAACGTCGGCTGGGATGAGCAGGGAATGTTTGTCTTCCATTGTCTTTTAATTTTTTTAGTTTAATAATATGTTATTTATCTCGACTTCAAAGATACTGTTTTTCAATTCTGTTTTTAAGAAAAGACAGCAATTTTACTCAGCTTAATACTATGGTTTGGAAATTACTCCATTTAAATCATAGAAAACTAAAACAGGATTACCTTCTTTAGAAGATGTTTCTAATAAAATTTTTAATTCAGGCTCCTTTATTTTTTCTTCATCCACGTCTGCAATAGAAATAGATCCGATGAACTTATCTTTATATTTTCCTATTATAGTAGGATATTTTCCTCCTATTCCCAAGTCGTCTTCAAT
>JAISDK010000003.1 GCA_031264875.1 Prevotellaceae bacterium | reverse complement strand
ATAGTCGGCTGATCTGATAGTGTTTCCGTTCAGCCAGTCGCCGTAATTATTGGCTCTGATGTTTTTCCATACCAGATCGGGATTGTGCTTGTAATTGAAATCGACGAATTTCTTGATTGCCTCGTATTGTTGCGACAATATTTCCGTATCGTTGTAGTTCTGGTAAGCTCTCCAGGGAATGACAACACCTGCGTCAGCCCAGCCGGGCGCGTTGAAGAAGTTCCGCCATTTTCCGTCATGCGGGGCAAAGTCGGGGAAACGTCCGTCTTCCAGCTGTGAATCGCGAATGTCTCTTACCCATTTGGTATAAAATCCCGCCATGTCCAGATTGTAGATAGCCGTTTGCGAAAATATCTGGGCATCGGCCATCCATCCTTCGCGTTCGTCGCGCTGCGGGCAGTCGGTGGGAATGGATATCAGATTGCCCCACTGTGTCCAGCGGATATTTTCCCACAGCTTGTTGATGTCCTTGTTGGATGTAGCGAATGTGCCTGTTTCCGGCGACGACGAGGCGACTACTTTTCCCTGTATGATGTTCAGTGAGGGCGACTGCGTCAGTCCGCTCACTTCCACGTACCGGAATCCGTGATAGGTGAATTTCGGCTCGTAGCAGATGCTTTGCTCGTCGCCGGGATTGTAAACATCGACAGGGTTTGCCGCCCTCATGTTGTCCATGTACAGAGTTCCGTCGCTATTGAGCATTTCACTGTATCTCAGCGTTACGGTTTTTGCGGGATTATATGGCAGGGCGAGGCGGCACCATCCCACCATGTTCTGTCCCATGTCGAAGATATATTTGTCATCGTCAATCTTTCTCAGCGACACCGCTTCAATATCGCTGATAATGGCAATCGGCTCGTTCATCTGAGCGCACAGATTGGCTTTTTCGTCCGGATATGCCGCTGCCGCAATCCATTTGGAATCGTTGTATCCGGGCTTGTCCCAGCCTTTCTGTTCGTTTTTGGCATCGTAGATTTCACCTTTAAAATATGATGCTTCGGTTATCGGACCCTGTGCGAGATATTTCCATGTGTTGTCGGTAGCGATTATTTCGGAAGTACCGTCTTCGTAGTATATGTTGAGCTGTCCCAGAAATTTACGGAAGAATCCGTATCCTCCTCTCCAGGGATGCGACCATCTTGCACCGGCATACCATCCGTCGGCCAGGGTAGCGCCGAGGACGTTGGCTCCGCTTTTCAGCATCTTGCTCACGTCGTATGTCTGATATTGCAAATGACTGTCGTAATCTGTAAATTCGGGTGCGAAAATCTGTTTTCCCACTTTCTCGCCATTGATGTATGTTTCATATATTCCCATAGCGGAAGCATAGTAAAATGCGCGCTTGATTTTCTTGCTGATCGAGACTTCCTTGCGCAGCAGCGGCGAGGGCGGAATGTTGGCGAAATAGTTGTTGAGGCCGGTAGGCTGCCTGTAACCGTCGGTCAGCAGGCTGGGTTCCCAGTTTCCGTTTTCGATCATGTGGTCGGAAGCCTGTACTTTTTTGTTCAGAGCTATGTTTTTGCCGTTAGACAGGATTTCGATTTCGGCCAGTCCGTATCCGTAACTGGCATCTTTTATCAAAGGCAGCTTTTTGACTTTCAACCATAAAAAACGGCTGGCTACGGCAGGGATTTTTTTTTCGTATGGCGTTGATTCCTGAACAGTCACATCGGCTTCCAGTTCATCGATCAGGGTTTTCGGATTGCTGTATTTGCTGTTGGGTGTCGTTTCGATATCGATGCTGAAACGCAGCGGAAACAGTTTTTCATTTTTCTGGAGCGGATAAAGCCGTATTTCGTCAAACGTCTGGTTTTCTCCAAGGTCAATGACGATCCATTTATCGACCTCTGCCCGGTCGCCGGTTTCAGAACGGTAGCCGGTGTACGTATAATATATGTTCTCAGGCGCAACGGGCGTTTCCCTGTCGCCAATCCATTTCGCCGTCCAGTCCTTTTGTGAAAACGGCCCGGCCAGAAAATGTGCCGCCGGACTCCATTCCGACAGCGTTCCGTTTTCGTCCCACACTCTGACTTTCCAGAAATACAGGGTAAATGGTTTCAGCGGTTTTCCCTGATAAGCAATCTGGTTTGTCTGCATGCCGCTTCTTTTTTTGCTGTCCCATACATCCGCCCTGTTAAGGGTCAGGGCGAGGGAATCGGTGGCAACAAGGATTTGATATGCCTTCTGCTTTTTGTCTTTCGCATCGGATATCAGCTCCCAACTCAGTCTTGGATGCTGAATATCGATTCCCAAAGGGTTTTTCAAGTATTCGCATCGCAAATCAACTACAGATACGGCGCTTTGGGCTTTCCCGCTTACTGCCATAACTGACAACATGATAAATATCAAGCATATTTTTCTCATATATCAAACTAATTCATTAAAAATATAAACATTATTTTTCCGCAAATTTAGAGTTTTTTATTAACTGTTTGAAAAAAACCTTTATTTTTGCAAAAATTTTAAGGATAATAATCAGTTATGTTAAAAAGTACATTTTATACCATTTCAGCATTAATCGTCATGTTATATGTAAATTCCTGCAATACGCAACAGAAGTCGCCGCCTGTCGGCGCTGAGAGCAAAGTCAGGCTCATTACCCTCGATCCGGGGCATTTTCATGCGGCGCTGGTTCAGAAAAACATGTATCCGCAGGTGGATTCCACAGTTTTTGTGTATGCGCCCGAAGGAGATGACTTGAATGAGCATCTGGAGAGAATAAAAAGCTATAACCACAGGGAGGACAGTCCGGCCTCGTGGAAGGAAACGGTGTATCGCGGCGATGACTTTCTTGAAAAAATGATTGCGGAAAAGAAGGGAAACGTGATGATTACGGCCGGAAATAACCGTAATAAAACCAAGTATATCAAACGTGCTGTCGATGCGGGAATAAATGTGCTTGCCGATAAGCCAATGGCAATCAACCGCCATGATTTCGAGCTGCTGCGCGATGCTTTTTCGGCGGCGCAGGAAAACGGCGTGCTGTTGTACGATATTATGACCGAAAGATTTGAGATTACTACCATTTTGCAAAAGGAACTTTCTCTTTTATCCGATGTATTTGGCTTTCTGGAATTCGGTTTACCCGACAAGCCCTCCGTGGTCAAGGAAAGCGTGCATCATTTTGCCAAATATGTGTCGGGAACGGCGCTGAAACGTCCGGCATGGTTTTTCGATGTGGAACAGCAGGGCGAAGGAATTGTGGATGTAACTACTCATCTTGTCGATTTGGTGCAGTGGGAATGTTTCCCCG
>JAISDK010000266.1 GCA_031264875.1 Prevotellaceae bacterium | reverse complement strand
CTTCTTCTTAAATGCGTCTAACAAGCCCATTGAAAAAACCTTTTCTGCAAAGTTCCGTAATGGGTTTGGATTGTGCAAGAGAGTTTAATAACTTTCCCGAAAAGTTAAATAACTTTTTTTGGAAAGGGGAAAATTCAGGGAGAAATAATGAAAAACCCGCTCTTTTTCAGGGAGCGGGCTTGAAGTACAGCTATGTCAAATGAGTTCTTTTTAGAATTGTACCGTACTTAATTTCTTTGAGATTGAATGTATTCCCGTTTCAATTTTTTTTCGCTGTTCTTTGGATGCGAAAGCCAGTCCATTCTTATACTTCCGCATTAATGAAGAGTTAATGCCGATAACAGTAGCCAGTTCGGAAACATTAAAAACCGGATAGGCTTTGAAAAAACCGGAAAAATCATATTTATATTCAAACGCTATCTCTCCGCTACCCAATACATCGGGATTGGGTTTGTTTTCTTCTGCATAATATTCCAAAATGGATTCTAAATTTTCCTCCAGATTTTCTTTTGCTTCTTTTTCGGTCAGCCCGTAACCGTATAAAGCTACCCCCGTTAAATCGGGACAATAAATACCGTATCCTCCGTCTTTTGCTTTTTCAATAATGGCAATTACTTTTTTCATACTGAAATATTTTTATTATTTTATTTATAAAAGTCAAATGAGGAAGGGGGCTTATTTTAGCCCCGCTTCTCTCAATATCGCTTCCAGTGTCCCCGTAGGAACTTCCTGTGCCGGGTGGCGTCCAACTGGTATGGGTTTTGGAAAGTCAGGATGAACATATTTTATATGTTTTCTCCCTTTTTTCTTTACCCATCCGTTTTCTTCCAGTAAGCGATACAATTCTGAAAACTTCATGTTTTTAAGAATTAAATTAAACACTACGTTAAAGAACTCTCATTTGACATTGCAAAGGTAACATATTTGTTCCAAACAGGCAAGTATTTCGCTGATTATTTTGTGATATAACACATAAAAAAGCCCGCTCTTTTTCAGGGAGCGGGCAGGCTTTAACCATACAGTTGCGAATGTGAACCTATCGCAACAAAAATGACAATTATGTGGTCAGACTCTTTCTCGTAATAGTGAAGCCTTATGTCTCCACCGGAACTGATTGAACGAAATTTGGAAAGTTCGCCTTTCAACTGATGATTTCTTAACTGTTCGGCAAACGGCTCTTTCTCAAATAATTTCAGCGTTGATAATACACGTTTCTGTTCCCATTTCTGAAGTTTTTCAAACTGCTTTGTAAAATCTTTATGATACTCGATTTTCATTTCATCAGACTTTCGAGATATTTATAGCCTTCTTCATTATTCGCAAAATGAAGAATATTTTTATCCTGTTCAATATCTTGCCCGGTTGCAAGCAGATAATCGGAAAACTCTTTTGAAATTGCAGACGCGTCGTTGCGCTCATATCCTATCGTGAACGGAATGGAACGTGTTTGTTTTACTTTGATTAAAAACATGCGAATCGCCGTGGACATATCAAGTCCGAAATCATTCAGGATTTTTTCAGAAGCGTTTTTTACATCCAAAGGCACTTTAGACTGAACTAATACGGTATTTCTCATACTTTGTAATGTTTTTGTATTTGTTTCTAATGCAAAGGTAATGTTTTTTCCTGAACAACAAAATTATTTTCCTCAATTTGTTACTACTGAATGGTATTACGCCGGTAATGTATTGACAGGGCATAAAAAAAACCGGCGCCAAATGATAACGCCGGTCTTTCCGTACAAATGTATATCAGAGCCTCACGGCTGCCAATTCATTTCCAAGAAAGTTGATACATTCCTGTATTTTCTTCGTCTGCTTTTCGGATGCAAATGAAAGGTTGCTTTTATACTGGCGCAGCAGAGAGGCGTTAATCCCCGCCTTTTTCGCCAGATTTCCAACATTAATCCAGTTGAAATAATTGAAAAAGGAAGCCATGTCGTATCTGTATTCAAATTCGGGACTGTCTATTTCTTTCGGAACCGTTTTGCCCGTTTCTTTATACATGGCTGCGTAATCATTTATGGCATCCATTAGATTTGCTTTCGCTTCCTCCGTCGATTTGCCCTGTGCGCTGATGTTATGCTTCTTTGTATTCGTTACATAAATACTGTATGTACCGTTATCCCACAATTCAACAATGGCTTTTAATTTCATATAAAACAGTTTTTTAATTCCGTACAAATGTGCGGGTCATTTAAGACCCGCATCTTTCAACATGCCGTGAAGCGTACCGCCTTTTAACTCCTGGCTTTTATGCCTGGATACTCTGAAATACACTTTAGTAACAGGGCTATACCAGACATCGTGTTCTTTACCGTGAGAAACGAAACAGCAACCCGCTTCGGCTGCCTTTCTAAGAAACTCTGATGTTTTCATATATCAAAGAACATTTGTACGCCACAAAGGTAAACATTATCTTCATATTACACAAATTTTTTATAACAATTTTGTTATGTTTTTTCAGCTGTAGGGTAATGTTCCTTTTCGTATGCAACAACCAAATCGGTGAGAAAATCAAGCTCAATATAATTCCTGTCGGTCTGGGGCGTATTGTCATCCACTATTTCAGCAAGTTCATTAACCCTTGTCATAATCGCCTCGTATTCTGCTTTGCTGCTTATAAGTTTCATAATTTCACTGCTTTATTTCGTATCAGGCAGCATAATTTACAACATCTCCCGCCGGTAATACTTCGCTACGTCCGAAAGAATATCCATGGCAATGTTATAGGCTTCCTTCGGCAAATGCGCCTCGTTACGGTATGTGGATGTCACCGAGGAGTCGAACTGCTGCTTAATGGCGATAAATTCCTGGTATGCTTTCGGCGCCGTTTTCCTGAAAATAAAGCTTTTCGACTTTATAAAGCCGAGATTGGCGATTATCCTCTCTGTCAAATTCTGCTTTGGATGGTAAAGGTATACATCCGTATCCGGCAGGGCTTCCCTTATCGCTTTCCCCTCGTGAATGAAAACGGAGGAATCATATCTTACATGCTCAATCCCGTTTTGCCGGCAATAGTCAATCACACTGTATGTACCTTCTACCGAATCGACCGTTATTTCAGCGTGGTCGATGAAAATTTCTCCGTTTTTCGCATAGGCGGACACGAAGCAGGAGCCGTCTTCATACGGCTTGACAAAAACGGTTTTTTCTGTTCTTTCCGTTCCTTCTTCCTGTTTTACATTTACCACCGGCAAACCTTGAATGTCGTTTCCCGAAAGGTTAATTACTGTCATTGCCATAAATC
>JAISDK010000153.1 GCA_031264875.1 Prevotellaceae bacterium | reverse complement strand
TTCTTCATAAACAGCCTTTGCCCTCAAAGCTTAGCTTCCAATAAAACAAGGATTAAGACTATCTGCAACCTGCCAACGCTTCAATATTATCCAATGTAATAGCTGACACAAAGCTTAGTTTCCAATAAAATAAGGATTAAGATTTTTAACACACAAGCGCAATAAACACTCGTTTGCAAATAGGCCAATGTTACTTGTCTCTATTGAGACTTTAAGAACACAGACATGAGTTAATGCTCGTAAGAGACAAGCTCGAAGAGGAAATTCGTTTTATAGGCGTACAGACATAAATCTTTTTTTGCAAGTTTTTCGCTTGCGGAATATCTTTTTGTTTTATTCCATTTTGACTTGATATACATTTCATTGTGTTGCTATAATATAGCATATCTCTCATGAATTTTAACAGGTGAATTTATAGAGGAAGGTAACATCTTTATTCTTATCCGTCTGTGTGGAAATCCGAAATTTTCATGTACATTTGCGTCCGTAAAATATAAAATAGAATATGATGGAACGATATTTAGACCCCAGATACGATTTGCCGTTCAAGCGAATCTTCGGAGAACACAAGCACCTGTGCATAAGTCTTATTAACAGCATGCTTCCGCTGGAGGAAAACAGGGAAGTGGTGAGCATTGAATACGAAACCGGCGAACTGGTGCCGGAAAGCATTGATTTAAAAAACACTACTGTGGATATTCGGTGTACGGACAATTACGGACGGCAGTTTATTGTCGAAATGCAGATGAACTGGACGGAAAGCTTCAAAAGCCAGGTGCTGTTCAACGCCTCGAAGACATACGCCCGACTGCTTGAAAGCGGGCAGAAATACAAGGCGCTAAACATAGTATATTCAATCAACTTTGTAAACGACATCATCTACCATTCACCAAAGATGCAGGATAAATACTATCATCATTACGGAATAGCCGACCTTCAGGATGTGGAAAACCGGATGTACGGAATGGAATTTGTTTTCATAGAACTTCCCAAGTTCAAGCCGCACAGCCGCTCCGCGCGCAAGCTCCACGAGCTATGGCTACGCTTTCTGACGGAAGTAAACGGAAACACGGACGAGGTTTCTGCCGAACTGCTGTCCGACGAAAACATCCGTGAAGCCGTGCAGTACTCGGAAACAGGCGCATACAGCAAAAGTCAGCTCCTGGCTTACCAGAAAATGAAAATGATTGTGATGGACGAATGTAGCCGGATGTCCGATTCGGAGGAAAAAGGAATTGCGAAAGGAATTGTGGAAGAACGTGAAAGAATTGCCGTTAATGCGCTGAAAAGCGGCATGTCGCCGGAGGATGTCGGCAAATTGACAGGCATGTCGCCGGAAGAAATCGACAGGCTGAACGACGGATTATAAACAGCGACGGTTATCATTGAATATTATGTATGATTTTTAGAAATATAATTGCTTTTCTGCTGATTTTGCCTGCGGCTTTTCGCGTATATGCACAGAATTACCGCTTTCCACTGGACAGGGAACTGTCGATGTCTGCAAATTTCGGCGAACTGAGAAACAACCATTTTCATTCCGGGATAGACTTAAGAGTAGGAGGAGCGCCGGGAGCAAAAGTCTATGCCATCGAATCGGGGCATATATCGAGAATATACGTCAGCGGCACGGGATACGGCAAGGCGCTGTACATTGAACATCCCGACGGACATACATCCGTGTATGCCCATCTGGACAGGTTTGCCGGGAAAATTGCGGAATATGTGGAAGAATACCAGTATAAGCGGCAGCGATTTCATGTAAACGACTATACCGATACAGCCCGCCTGAAAGTGAAAAAAGGCGACATAATAGGCTATGCCGGAAATACCGGCTCGTCATTCGGCGCACACCTCCATTTCGAAATCAGGGACTCGAAACTCCAGTCGCCACTGAACATTGTGACAAAAGGCTACGTCACCCCCATCGACAATCTGCCTCCCGTGCTGCACCGCATCGCCATCTTCACCCTTGACACGATAAACGACGTCACCCGTCCGCGACTGCTGAAATCGGAAAAAGCGGTCAGGAAAGCAAACAGCTTTGTTCCCGAAAAAAACTCGACATTCAACGTCTGCAATCCCGTATTCATAGGAATCAACGCCAGCGACTTCCAGCCCGGAAACACAAGCAGGCACGGCATATACCGCATGATGGCATACCTGGACAACGAACTGTTCTTCAGCTTCAAAAAGGACAGATTGGAATTTAAGCACACCCGATGCATCAACAGCTTCATTGCCTACGACGAACTTGTGAACAGCCGAACAACATACATCAAAACGTATATAGAAGACGGAAACACACTGCCGTTTTACGAAAATGTCAGAAACAGGGGACTGATAATCCTGAAAGACACTTTGCCGCACAACGTCAGGATAGAACTCTTCGACGATTCGCAGAACAAAAGCACGGCAAATTTCAAAATCAGGAAAAGCGCAAAAGTGGAGACAAAACACCAGACAGTCAATCCCGCACAGTTCATCACCATAAACCGCAGCTGCGCATTCGAATACTATGAAGACGGGCTGGAAATATATATCGAACCCGAATCACTCTACAGCGCCTCGCTTTTCAAGTCCCTCAAAACCGGAATGGCAGGAGCATATTCCCCGCTCTGGAGCATCGGATACGAAAATATCCCGCTGCACAATGCAATGAAAGTAAAAATCAAGCCCCTCAACCTGCCTTCGCATCTGAAGGAACACGCATTCATCGCCAGACAAAACCGTAACGCCGACATCTCGTACTGTGGCGGACAGTTTGACGCAAGCGGAATGATTGTTGCCGAAGTACCCTCGTTTGGCAACTATTTCATATCCGTCGATACGGTTGCGCCCAAAATATCGGTAAAGGCCAAGAGCAGCAACTTCAGCGCAATGGACAGAATGACGGTCTTTCTCGACGACGACATTTCGGGCATAAAGTCGTGCGACGGATACATCGACGGCGAATGGGCGCTGTTTGAACACGACCCGAAAACAAAATCAATGACCTGCATCTTCAGCAAAAAGCGAATGGGAACAAAAGGCAGAAAAAGACAGCTGAAGGTTGTTGCAACCGACAACTGCGGAAATACCGCCGAATTTACATACAGCTTCGTCTATTAATTCATGTGATAATTTATAATATCACCCCTGAAAGGTAGGGTGTCCAAAAGTTGATAAAAAAACATGTCTGAAATACTGCCGAAGGTGGATTGTTGAAAAAGGTATTGCCGAACAGATTGATTTTTTCCATCTCAACAGGGTCTCCTCATCAATGGTCATTAAGTAATGTGTAAAAAATAAGATGGCACAATTAACGCTCACAGTTCGTTTGATCTGGAATTATAAAATTTCAGAATCTTATTTGATTCTTTTACTGCCAATGTCGAGACTAAAA
>JAISDK010000143.1 GCA_031264875.1 Prevotellaceae bacterium | reverse complement strand
AGAAGGATATGGAGACAAAACCGTCTATCCGTTTTGCCAGCCTGATTGCAGCAATGCACAAAAAAACCGGTCAGAAAGTGGTTATCTTAATTGACGAATACGACAAGTCACTGGTCAATACCATGGATAAGCCCGATGTGAATGATAAAATCAGAGATGTACTGAAAGGTTTCTACGGCGTTCTCAAAGGCGCTGACGCACATTTGAGGTTTGTGTTTTTGACAGGCGTTACAAAGTTTTCAAAAGTCAGCGTTTTCAGCGACTTGAACCAACTTGTAGATATTAGTTTGAACGACAGATATTCCGCGATTTGTGGCATTACACAAACAGAACTGGAAGAAAACTTTGCACCTGAAATTATCGCATTAGCAGAGAAGACACGAAAAACTTACGAAGAAACACTGTTTGAACTGCAAAAACGCTACAACGGCTATCATTTTTCCGAAAATTTAATCAGTGTTTATAACCCTTTTAGTTTGCTTAACACATTTATGGCACAACAGTATCGATATCACTGGTTTGCAACAGGCACGCCAACGTTTCTGGCAAAGGCCTTGAGAAGACAAAATTACGATATTCGCAAGTTTGAGGATGATGTGCAAATAGCTGCAAATTCCGTAATGGACTACCGTTACGAAAATCAAAATCTCGAGCCACTGCTTTATCAGAGCGGCTATTTGACAATCAAGGCGTATGACAGTGTTTTGGACGAATATACGCTGGGGTTTCCCAATGAAGAGGTGAAATACGGCTTTTTGAACGAACTTTTGCCGGCGTATGTTCTGACGCCGATTGCGACGGGCCATTTTTCGGCAACTGGTTTTTTAAGACAGCTGATGAAAAACGACGTCGAAGGCTTTATGAGTTCGCTACAGGCGTTTTTTGCCGCCATTCCCTACGACGCCATCAAACGGAAACACCGCAACTAGCAGTAATATCAGCACGTTTTTTATCTGCAGTTTACGCTTATGGGGCAGTTTGTGCAAACCGAAGTGAAAAACAGTAAGGGCAGAGCGGATGCTATCGTAAAAACGGAGGGCAATATCTACGTTTTCGAGTTCAAAATGGACAGCAATGCAAGCGCCGAAGACGCTCTTGCACAAATTAACAGTAAAGATTACGCAATCCCTTATTCTGCCGATCACAGAAAAACAGTTAAAATAGGCGTAGAATTTTCGCAGACGGAACGGGGCGTGAAACGATGGTTGATAGAATAAGGCAGAACAGGAAAATCCGTCCGCCGGAAGAAAACGGTAGAAGGAATTGAAGTCAGTCTGCCCGCCGGTCTGCCGAAAGATTTGCCGGCCATTGCTTTTGAATTAAATAAGTAATTAAATAAAAAGACAAAAAAAGTATTTAAAATGAAATCAGTAAGAATAATTTTAGGATTTATTTTGGGAATCATTCCCATGTTCATGCATGCACAAACAAATCAGGTTCCCGAAGTGTATTATGTATCATTCGCATCTTCCGAACCCGTAAAGGGCAATCCGCTGAAACTGCATGCACAAGATGGCGCTTCAACCGATAAGACAGCGCAAATCACTGTTTTCCCGCAAATAGAATACCAGACATTCAGCGGAATGGGCGGATGTTTCAACGAAATCGGCGGGGAAGCCCTGTTGAGTTTGCCGAAAGACAAACAGCATGAAATTCTGCGTAACCTGTTTGACGAAAAGGAAGGATGCGGATTCAGCTTTTGCCGCACCGCCATTGGCTCAAGCGATTTCGGCATTGACGCGTACAGCTATTCCGAAACGCCGGACGATTACGATATGCAGCATTTCAGCATTGCCCGCGACGAGAAATATGTATTGCCCTACATCAAAGGCGCTGCAGCAATCAATCCCAATCTGGAACTGTTTGCATCGCCGTGGAGTCCGCCCGGATGGATGAAAAAGTCGGAAAAAATGACCGGCGGTGATAATTCGGTATTGAAAGACAATGCAAATATATACCGGGCTTATGCGAAGTATTTCGTCAAATATATTCAGGCATATAAACAGCACGGCATTAAAATAGTACGCCTCAATCCGCAAAACGAAACGGACATGAATCCGCGTTATCCGGGTTGCATCATACCTCCGGATCAGATGAACAGACTGGTAATGGAATACCTGATTCCCGAATTTAAGAAATCAAAAATCAAGACGGAAATCTGGCCCGGCACCTACCGTGTAGCGGGCAAATACGAGGCTATCGAACTGTTTGCCGATGTGCGTCTGCGAAAGGCTGTTCCGGGCATTGGCATCCAGTACACATCACCGTATTACATTGATAATTTTACACAGTTGTATCCCGAAATTAAAAAGATGCACACCGAATGTATCTGTCACGACGGCGCAAACACGATGGAACAGGCAAAAGGGCGCTGGACTGAAATTTCAAACTATCTCTGTTACGGAGTTGAAAACTTTGCCTATTGGAACATGATACTCAATGAAACCGGCAAAAGCGGCTGGAACTGGCGACAGAATGCACTTATCAATATCGACCGTCAAACCGGCACGGTTACTTACAATCCCGATTATGCGGTGATGTATCTGGTCGGCAAGTTCATTCGTCCGGGCGATGTGAGGACGGGACATTATTCCGATGCCGAACCCTGTCTGGTGGTCAAAAGTGCAGACAAGCGGTACAAAATCATCTTGCAAAACAACGACGACGCCGAAAAAACGATCCGTCTTCACTTCGGCGCAAACCGCGAAGCAAGTGTGAAAATACCGGGGAAGGCGCTTGTAGCTATTGTGCTGCCGTGAAAATCGGGCGTCTTTGTACGGTTGTCCCAATAACAGTTGGAGTCAATCGCTATATGCGTTTTCGTCCTGCTGTTAAGTCCCATTAATACTCCGCTGCGGAAATAGCAGCCCGGTGTGTGCGATGAAGACGGATGGGAAACAACGGTATTCCCACCTTTTTTGAAGACGGGAAAGCCTCCTGCATTCCTGTATTCGTACAAAATAAACGGAATAAAAGCGCAATTCTACGACCCTTATGCCAATACGCCGGTTTTCTATCTATTGCTCAACAAAAACCCGCAATGAATTTGACGTCGGCATACCGGAACATGAATAAATGATTATCTTTGCACAGGGATTTTACAATTGTATAACAGTCAAAAAATATAAGTCATGCAACAGTTAGGATTAGATACCCAGTCGTTCGAGAAGTTACGCAGCAGGAACTGCCTGTATGTGGACAAAACCGAAGATATCTACAGGATGATTACGGGCGGAAGGATTTACTTTCTTTCACGCCCACGCCGTTTCGGGAAATCGTTACTGGTAAGCACCCTTGAAGCCTTATTCAAAGGACAGAAAGACCTGTTCGAAGGTCTCTATATCTACGACAAATGGGAATGGGAGGAATATCCGGTCATTAAAATCGACTGGACAGGAATAAACCATTCGACACCGGAAGAAATGAAAAAAGATTTGGTTCTTTACCTTAAAAAGATTGCAGAAAATTATCAGATTACTTTGGAAACGGAATC
>JAISDK010000070.1 GCA_031264875.1 Prevotellaceae bacterium | reverse complement strand
GTCCAATACCGAATCCGCTTCATCGTAATACCGTTCCGCCGGTTCGGGATAACGGTACGAATAATGCTCCGGCATGTGGGTAATAAGAAATTCGGCCGCGCGCAGTTTCAGGCTGTCGGCCGGGTCACGACCATAATGCTTTAATACCTGCTCCAGTTCGGAGCGATTGCTGCCTGCCTGCTGCAATGCCGTTTCTATTTCGGGAGAGATACGGGTGCAGGAAACAGCGCAAATAACAAATAAAATAATGATGTTTTTCATGGTTTTGATTCTTTATGTTTTTCAGATAAAAACCCTCTCACTCTTATACATTCCGGAATGAGAGGGCAGGTTCATGTTACTTTTCTAATTTTCGCGAGAGGATCTCCAAATCGACAGCATACTTTGACTCTTCAAAAGTATTTGCTTTCGCATCCGTGATGATTTGCCTGCAAAAGTCTGCCATTTTAAGCGCATTCCCTTGGGGTTCATGCACGTCTAACGACCATACCTCATCATCAACTACGGTACGGAATGTTACCGAATAGCCGTCTAAAATTGTCGGGGGAACTCCTTTTGCCTTAAAACGGTCGATGAACGAAACCGTCTTCCCGTACAGTTTCTCCGCAAACCGGTCGCTGATCGGGAAAGACAGGCTTTCTACCTGAAAGTGTTTAGGCAACTCTTCAAAATATCTTTTAACGATATTTTTATTACTGTTATGATCCCATATCAGGTTAGAAACGCTTCCGGGAAGAGCGTCCAATACTTCTGCCGGAAGATCTATCATGTGGCGCGGATCTCTTGCCTCCTTATCCGCTTCTTTCGATGCCTCGTCATAATTCGAAATGTATTTGACTTCAAGAATGAAGGATTTGCTTAATGAATCTTTCACCATACGAAAACCGGAGGGTATACAGGGATCATATTCGGAAGAAGGATCGAAAACAAACTCAACCGGGGCATTGAAGTCTCCAAAAAACAGTTTCTCCATATCCCCTTTATCGAGAAGGTTGTAACGGTCAATAAATGTAATATTATTGGCCTTACCTCCTCTTGCAATCAAATTATACTCAATTCTCTTTAGGAAATGACCACCGTCAGCATGATCTTCGTTTTGAGAAAATACGAATTGGATAAAAAATCCTAATAAAAAAATAATAACAACTATTTTTTTCATTATTGATGCATATCGTTTTATTCCCAACTATAAAAGCCACCTTGATAGTAGATGTAGTGGCCCATATTGGGATATTTGTTCTTGAAATTATTATCCGCTGCTCCAGGAGATGAACTATTTTGATGAGTATGCGCGAACCAAATCATAGGACTGCTTTGATTCCCTATGAAATAATAATTACCATTTGCATATGTACTTATTGATATGTAAGCATGATTGGCGTCGTTTTGTGAGTCAACATAGGTCATGTATGTACCATCCGCAAATGCTATAATTGCCATTTCCACATAGTTAGAGCTATTCATCCAAGAAGCCAGATACTGATTTAAAAAATTCCACTCCTCTCCAGACCATTCTTGTTCTGAACCACTTTTAAGTAACGGTCGGGAAGTATTAATGCCCAATTTCAAAAACCTTCCCTTTACATTTACCGAATTTTGAATACATTGCTGAAAATACTTTATTTCCAGGTCTTCCCTGAAAGAAGCAAACTGTGGAAATTTCCCGAGCAATGCATCCTTCCTTTCATTAAATGTTTGAACTTTTTCGTCTATCCCGATAGAAGCGAAAGGAGCAAGCGGAAGACGCTTCACCTTTCTTCCTTCCGCATCGTAAGAAACTTCTAATTTTGAAAAGTCAATTTTGTTCAATTTTTTCGAAAAAGTAACCAATGACTTTTGAAAATCGGCGCCGGCTATAATATACTCTTCCAATTCAACTGAGTTGAGTATATTTTCATCTAACGGCTCATCCTCCTCCTTTTGACATCCGCTCATAACACTTGCTATAACTGCGATCGTTACTATTGCAGATATTAAACTCGCTTTTCTAAAAAAACTATTCTTATACATAGCTTTGAAATTTGATATTTATTTGAAAAAAAATAAAATAATAAAAATATGATGATTCAACTGCTTTGTCTGTATCCTTTTCGCAGACAGATCACCGCGTAACATTGACTTTCGTCGGATTCATTGTATTCGCTTTGCAGGGATCACTGAACGGAGCGAACACCCTCCGCAGGATTTTATAATAAGGTTACGGCTTTCAACCATGCAGCAATGGCGCCATACCCAATCATACACCGACTGCACGGAGATACCTACGGAGGCAGGGCGCTACCGTGAGGGGATACCTCCAACGTTTCGCCCTGCCGTGGTTCATGGTTTTTTGATTCGTCACTCGTTCCGCCCCGTGTTGCGGAATCACGGTTTTCTTCCTTTTCCAGTAACTGCCGCATTTCGTTTTTGATGGCAGTGACGGTAGCGGAAGGTATTTTTATTTTCTTGTCAATGATTTGTCGGGCTACGGTAAGAGCGTCGGTATGGCGTCCGGCTGTTTCGTAGAGTTTTGCCAGTTCGTAGAGCGGCATGAACCGGGCCGGACACATAAATGTGGCAAGTTTCAGATGCTTCTCCGCTTCGCCATATTGATGCAATTCCTTATAATTGTCGGCAAGAAGCATCTGCACATCCATATCGTTATAATACCGAACGCACTGTTCAAATACCGACAGGCTTTTTGCATATTCCTGTACCTCGTGCAGTTCGGCGGCGTGGTTGTACAAGAACAGGCCGTCTTTCCCGAGATACCTGTACAATTGATCGTATTCGGGCAATACTTCCCCGGTTTTTCCGGCCAGCGACAGATGCGCGATGCGGTTCCATCGTATTTCCGCTTTCATCAACGGAACGGCTGCAAGCAAAAGCGTAGTTGCCGTCAAAACCAGCCCTGTCCGTGTCGCATTGACTGTCCTGCGGGATACTGCTTTTCCGGGCGAACATATCAGGGCTATATGAAGCAGAGCGATCAGCCAGGTGAACGGATATCTGAACGGATACGAAAAGCAGGACAGTACGGCCGGCGATAATAAACCTAACAGGGCTATAAACCGGATATGCGACGGTTCGCGAAAATAACGGCGAAGAAGCAGGAAGCACAGCAATACAACGCCACCCACCCCGATCATGCCATGCTCCGCCCATACCAGCAGGTACTCGTTGAACGGATGCAATACATTGTCGGCCAGGTACGCGTATTTACTCCCGGGATGCATCTCAAAATATTCTGCCTGATACAGCATGTACCTTGCGTTGAATGTTCCGTATCCATGGCCGGTAACAGGTTTGTCCCGTATCATGTTCCACGTACATTGCCAAATAAGCAGTCGCCCGTCGGCAGAATCCTTTTTCAGGAAATACAGTCCGGTCATGCCTGCGGC
>JAISDK010000006.1 GCA_031264875.1 Prevotellaceae bacterium | reverse complement strand
TGTATGTACAGGAAATTCACCGTTCGGAGTTGCCTGCTGTGGTCAAAAACGCTGCCGAAAGTAAATATCCGAAATATCGTTTCGACGATATTGACACGATTCGGAGAGGAACCGAAATCTTCTACAAAATCGAGATGGAGCACAAATCTTCCGGTTCCGAAGTGAAATTTCTGATAGGGGAAGACGGCGCCATACTGGAACAAACATTTGATTATTAATATTTTTAAATTACACTAAAATGAAACGTACAGTATATTTTGCAATTTTTGCACTGTTTGCCACCACATTCTGTTCCTGCGAAAAAGAAGAGATGATTACGGAATCGGAATTGCCGGCAGTAAGCCGAGAATTCATCAGCGCTCATTTTCCCGACGTCAATATCAGCCTAATTGTCAGAGAATCGGAAGCATTTTCACATGACTATACCGTGTATTTGACCAATGGTTTTGAAATTGACTTCACAAAATCAGGCGACTGGGACAATGTGGATGGAAAACGCACGGCAATACCCAAAAGTATTCTTGATTTATTGCCACAAAACATACAAGCGTATGTAGAAAGCACATCACCCAATTGTTACATTGTCGAAATAGACAGGGAACACTACGGGTACGAAGTTGGACTGTCTATCGACATCGACCTTAAATTCAATTCACAAGGCGAATTTATCCGTCTCGACGACTAAACTGTAGCCGGTAAATTGTGAAGTACAGCCAACTTGTACCTTATCAGTTTTTTGAGGGAAATTTTCATTTCAACGATGGAAATCTCCCTCTTTTTACGGGAGAGGCGCCGACATGTTTTTGCCAACACCGTTTCAACCGTTAATTTTAGCTTTCCGTTCCAGTATTTTTTCATCGGGTATAAATGGAGACAAGTCATTGAGTCCAAGTTTTTCGATAGCCGTTTTCAATAAGAGTTCCCCGGAAATATTCGCAGGATTTTCATTTTCTGCCTGCGAAAGAAAATAGCGTCCCGAATCGAGCAGAATTTTTTCGGGAACCAGACCTATTATTTCCGTTCCGGTAACATCGACGCCAAGTTGTCCTGCCCTTTTCACGACCTCTTCAAAAACCCTGTGTAACGGAGTGGCCTCTATTTCCGTGATATTTACCGAGACCTGAGCGATATCGAAATCGGCGATATACCAGCCTATAGCTTTGATTCCCTTAAGTTTTACACCGTTATTGTTTTTACCTCTCTCTCGTATTCCGGACGCAATCAGCGAAGCCGTATCTTTCGATTTTGTGTTGAGATTAAAATTTACAGCAATAAGCAAATCCCTTGCTCCAATTATTGCAGCGCCCGTTTTTGCAATTTTCGGATTGAAAACATTCGGCCCGAAATCCGGTTTCTGTTCTGAAAGTTTCTGTTTCAGCGATTCGTATTCCCCTTTTCGACAAAAAGCAAGATTCCTGCGCTCGGGAACAAATGCGGCATTTTCGTAGCAATATACAGGTATATTCAACATGTTGCCAACACGTTCTGCAAGTTTGCGGGCATATTTTACCGTGTCTTCCATGCTAATGTCCCGTATCGGAATCAATGGACAGACATCGGTACTTCCGATTCGAGGATGTTTTCCACAGTGAATCTGCATATCAATGACTTTCGAGGCCATTTTGATTGCCTCGAAAGCAGCATCACAGACAGCTTCGGGCGCTCCCACGAATGTAACAACCGTTCTGTTAGCATCCGCTCCGATGTCGATATGCAGAAGCCGAACTCCAGAAATTGATTCTATAGACTTGCAAATCAATTGTATTTTCGAAGAATCTCTACCCTCGCTAAAATTCGGCACACATTCAATTACTGGATTCATACGCAATAAATGTAACAAGTATGCAAATATTCGATTTATGTGATTTTATTCTCAATTTTTCCACTCTCAATTAATCAAGCGACTGCCCCTTGTTCAGAGATGTTTTTGCGAACAGTATTGCATCTTTTGGCAAAAGTTCCATAAAGAAATAGTTAAGAGGGTCGGCAATCTTCCCCCCTATCCTAACTTCATAATGCAGGTGCGGCACTGTTACTCCGATATTTCCTACTTTACCAATAATATCGCCCCGATTGACCTGCATCCCTTTTTTCACCATGGCTTCGTTGAGATACAAATATCGTGTTTCGTAATCATTTCCATGATCTACAACAATTTCTATACCGGTACTGAATCTCTTTATTATTACATCTTTCACTGTTCCCGAAGCTGTTGCAATAACATCCGAACCTACAGGAACGGCAAAATCAATGCCTTTGTGCACATGCAAAGACTTGTGTATCGGGTTTATCTTTTCGCCTACCGAAGCGCCTACAGCATTGGCATGCAGATTTCTTATAGGAATAATTGACGGAATAAACCTGATTTCATCCTGCTTCAAATTTATCAGATTTTTCACGCTGTCAACTATTTCCGATTGAGAATGGATTCGGTCGGACAATGCTGCCATTTTACTTTCAGCCATCAAAACCAGTTCTTTTATTGTCTTTGTGTGAAGCAATTCATATCTTGCAGACGACCGTTCTACTGGTAAAAGTATATCGTCGAACGGCTTTGTTTCGAAAATTACGCTATATATATTGGTATCTCTTTTCGAGATATTCAGAATTACCTCATTGAGTTTTTTGTACTGTTCATTGATTTCGACAAGATGTTCTGTAAGAATTTTATTTTCCCTCTTAATAGAATGTTCGGAATAAGTATCGAAAAATGAGAAATATACTAAATAATAAATAACCGCTATAGCAAAACTTGACATCAAAAAGGAAATAATTCGTCTGACTGTTCGCTGTATGCTTCTGCCAACATCCTCAAATTTCAAAGTTTCGGAATTGAATTTAAATTTTTTTGGCTGCCCCGGTTTATTCATAAATAAATTCCTCATCCCCCTGATCTACAAATTCGAAATCTTCGGGATTAAATTGGTTTTCAAAATAAATCAAGGGATTTTGCGGATTATTTTTCAATCGTATTTCGTAATGAAGATGAGGCCCTTTAGACTTACCTGTGCTTCCCAGTTCGCCCACTTTATCGCCACGCTTCACTTTCTGCCCTTCAAACACATTTATTTTGTTGAGATGCGCATATCGGGTAGTGTATCCAAAACCGTGGTCAACTTCGACCATATTGCCATATCCTCCCCCATTATATGACGCTAAGACTACAGTGCCGTCGCCCGCAGTATATATCGGCAACCCTGTCTTACCCGATAAATCAACACCTTTGTGATGCTGTACTCCACCATATACGGGATCAATTCTGTATCCGAATACGGAAGACAAATGTGTTTGAGAAAGGCTAACAGGCGCAAATATAGGCATGGATTGCTGCATCAAAATTTTGTTGGACGCCAGTTCACTAACTCTGTCAAACGATTTTGACTGTATATATACCTTCTTTTGAAGTATATCGAGGTGACGATAAATCTCTATCAGCAAATCCGAATTTTTTATCCCCAGATTCTCGTATTTCGCATATCTGTCCACTCCTCCGAATCCGGCGTCTCTGATAGTATATGGAATCGTATCTTCCTCAAAAACCGCTCTGTAAACATTATTGTCTCTTTCCATTACCCTATTCAGCGTAGATTCAGTTTCAGCCAGTTTCATAGACATTATTTCATACGAAATCATCAGTTCATTGGTAGTTTTAAGTAAATGTATCTCTTTTGGGGTTTCAAAGAATAAGGAATACACAAAAATCCATGCTGTAGCAATTGCACTTATACTCAAAAAAGTCACAACAGCTTTCTTAATTCGAAACAGCAATGATACTTCTTTCTCCTCAAACAAAAGGGTATCAGGGTTATATTTATAATGTCTTCTCGTCAAGCAGTTTTTTTTAATCAATAAATAACTATAAATAAAGTGAAACCTGTAAAATTTTCAGCGCAAAGTTATCAAAAAAATCATATCCTATACAAAATTAAGTTGCGTCTTTTATATTTTTTAACAAAAAAATGCACCATATTTAGATTCGAATAAAGAAAAAGGTTTAATATATGTGAAAACATTTACCTCTTAGCTAAGCAGTAACAAAGCTGCCTCTGTTTTTCGTTCCTGTATGCTTTATTACCTTCTTCCAGCATACTCTCAACGTGTTTATTCGGTATGCTTATCGGCTTCCGGTCTCTTTTTAGCGGTAGCAACAAAATTTTTCAGATAAAAAGGTTCAAAGTATGCGGTATCTTCAAATCGTTTGCTGTTAAATGCTTCGACAGCAGGGCGTACAAGTCCCGAAGCAGAATTTTCTACTTCGACGAATATAGCGTTAGGATTTGTGATTATCTCTTTACATTTTTTCATTCCACTACCGAAAAAGCAGATTTTTTTCGTGGACAATATTTCAGCAAAACTATCTTCGGAAATTATCATTGCTTCCGTATCAGACAGTTGTCGCAACGACGAATCGAATAGCGCCGTATAAACTTCCAGCCGACGCGCGTCAATCAGCGGACAATATAAAAACTGTGAAGAATCGGGAACAAAAACATTATGGCACACCGAAGTCAGTGACAACAAACTGTTAATTGCAATTAACGGTTTGTCTGTTCCATAGCATATTCCCTTGGCTGTAGCCACTCCTATCCTCAATCCTGTATATGAACCGGGACCTCTGCCTACAGCGACAGCGTCAATATCTCCATACGAAAACCCTGAATCCTTGATAATATCGTCAATGAAAACTGACAAATATCTCGAATGTTCTCTACCGCCGCTTTCTTTGAGTGTAACGATTTCATTTCCTTGCGACAAGGCGACAGAACAGTTATCGCCGCCCGTTTCGATACCAAGAATCAAACAATCCAAATTATACGGTTTTAATTATATAACAGATTGGAACTGTTCAAGAAAACGGACGTCATTCTCGAAATACAGTCGCAAATCTTTGACCTGCCATTTAAGCATCGCCAAACGTTCTACTCCCATCCCAAAAGCATATCCCGTATATTCCTTGCTATCTATACCACATGCTTCCAAGACGTTGGGATCGACAATACCACAACCGAGAACTTCGAGCCATCCTGTATATTTACAGATGTTGCACCCTTTGCCTCCGCATATTTTACACGACACATCCATTTCGGCAGAAGGTTCGGTGAACGGGAAAAACGAAGGCCTAAGCCTTATTTCCGTGTTTTCGCCAAACATTTCACGGGCAAAATACAGAAGTGTCTGTTTCATATCTGCAAACGACACATTTTTATCAATATACAGTCCTTCTACTTGATGAAAAATACAGTGAGCGCGTGCCGAAATCGCTTCGTTGCGAAACACTCTCCCGGGACAAACGACTCTTATCGGCGGTTTCTGCCGTTCCATTGTTCTGACCTGTATGGAACTCGTATGTGTTCTTAGCAGTATATCAGGATTTTGCTCTATAAAAAATGTATCCTGCATATCCCTTGCCGGATGATTCGGGGGAAAATTCAGGGCAGAAAACACATGCCAGTCGTCCTCGATTTCGGGTCCGTCGGCAACAGTAAAGCCTAAGCGGGTAAATATCTCCAGTATCTCGTTTTTTGCCAGATTAACAGGATGTCTCGATCCCGGATTGTCGGCATTGGCAGGCAGAGTTTTATCGGCTATATTTTTGCCGGTTTCTACATTGTCGAAGAGTTCTTTTTGTGATTTTAGTTTCTGCTGCACTAAAATTTTCACCTCGTTCAGGAGTTTTCCAATCTCTCTTTTCTCTTCGGATGCAACATTTTTAAATTCATCGAACATCTCGGTGAGTTCGCCTTTTTTTCCTAAAATACGTATGCGAAATTCCTCCAAATGTTGAGGCGTTTCCGATTTGAATTCCTCAACCTTCTTGCGTAACTGTTCTATTTTTTCTTTCATCTGCAAGGATTATTTTGTCTTGACAATAGTGGCTTTCTTAATAAAAATATCTTTAACCGGTCTGTCGTCAGGTCGAGTTTCGGTCAAAGCGATTTTGTCCACTACATCCAAACCTTCAATAACTTCTCCAAAAACAGTATAATCTCCGTCCAGATGAGGAGCGCCTCCTGTTGCAGTATAGCTTTTTACAGCTTCTTCGCTGAATTTGAAATCGGAATTAACGGCTTTTTTATTCTCTTCCAGAGCCTTCAGATCCTCAATGTCTATAACATTGCCCTGCACTATATAAAACTGCGAACCCGACGATTCCTTTGCAGGATTGTTGTTACGCGCCGCTGCCAGAACTCCTTTTTTATGGTAATGGTTAGGCAAGATTTCCGCAGGAATCTTATAATCCGGACCGCCGCGCCCATAATGTCCGTCGGGAACAGGATTTTTTGAATCGGGATCGCCCGACTGAATCATAAATCCCTCTATAACCCTGTGGAAAATAACGCCGTCATAGTAACCGTTCTTAACTAATTTAAGAAAGTTTTCGCTGTGTTTCGGTGTGTCTTCATACAATTGAATCACAATGTCTCCTTCACTTGTTTCGAGTGATACTTTCATACTTTTTTCTTCTTTACATGATGCTAATAATCCAAGTATCAGCAATAATACAATATTTTTATTCATTATTATTTACAGTTATTAATTGTTTTTTAATATTCTCGTCCTTCACATACACCTGACGTTCAAATGCCCTGTCGAGCGATAAAAACGTATGAGTTTTTTCTATTCCCGAAATAGTATGGATTTTCTCCGCAAGCGTCGTCAGCAAATGGTTATTGTCCCTGCAAAATATTTTTATCAATACAGCATAATCGCCTGTGACGTAATGACATTCAACTACTTCGAAAACATTCATCAACTTAACTGTCACTTCATTATACTTGCTTGGCTCGGTCAATTGTATTCCTACAAAAGCACAAACACTGTAACCCAAAATTTCCGGTTTGATTATAAACTGCGAACCGACAATTATACCTGCGTCTTCCATCTTTTTAACCCTCTGATGAACCACTGCTCCCGACACTCCACATTCGCGCGCTATCTCCAAAAAGGGCGTTCGTGCATTGCATACCAAGTGAAAAAGAATCTTCTGGTCCATTTCGTCTAACAAAAAACTTGACATATAAAATATTCCGGTTCCAAATTTAACGCGCAAATGTAGTAAAAAAATATTTAATGAATAATTTGATCCGACAAAGCATTTGAAACATAATCTTTAACCGGCTTCCACTCTTCAAGTACGTTATCTATATGGTGAGGTAGAAATGGTACGGCTGTCTCTTCCATTTTTTAACAGCGATATTTCCGCACGAAATAATTCTATATAGGATGTCAAATCTGATATTTGTTGTTTCATTGATTCGTATTCCGAACGTCGTATCGTAACCATTTATTCAATGACGTAAAAGTAACGCATATTTATTACATAAACCGAATTTGATTTGAACAGCTTGTGGTATTAAATTTGGTCTGCAAAAGTCCCCCGCAGCTTCGCGGGAGACTTTTGTGGTCTGCAAAAGTCCCCCGCAGCCTCGCGGGAGACTTTTGTGGTCTGCAAAAGTTCCCCGCAGCTTCGCGGGAGACTGTTGTGGTCTGCA
>JAISDK010000261.1 GCA_031264875.1 Prevotellaceae bacterium | reverse complement strand
GACATCGAAACTACAGTAAATCAATTAAATCATGCTGTATATTACACCAATATATCTCAAAAAAAAAGATGTTAGTATGCAGTTCAAACAAATTGTTTACTTTTGCACCCGATATGTATATTATTAAATTATAATAGATGAAGGTTTTAACCCTTTTTGACAAGATTTGGGACAGTCATGTTGTTTCGTCGATAGCCGACGGACCTGTACAATTGTATATTGACAGACATTACTGCCATGAAGTTACAAGTCCGCAAGCATTTGAAGGTTTGAGAAACAGAGGATTGAAAGTTTTTAGACCGCAAAATACATTTTGCACTGCCGACCACAATACCCCGACAATAGACCAGGATAAACCCGTCAAGGACGAAGTATCAAGGTTTCAGCTCGAAACACTGAAAAAAAATGCCGAAGAAGCCGGTTTGCCGCTCTTTGGATTAGGACACGAAAAAAACGGAATCGTGCATGTTGTCGGCCCTGAATACGCACTCACTCTGCCCGGAATGACAATCGTTTGCGGCGACAGTCATACCTCCACGCACGGAGCTTTCGGATGCGTTGCTTTTGGCGTTGGTACGAGCGAAGTGGAAATGACCCTCGCAACTCAATGTATCCTTCAGCCAAAGCCCTTGAAAATGCGAATAATCGTAGATGGCAAACTAAACAGGTATGTTACAGCCAAAGACGTCATACTATATATTATAAGTAAAATCGGTACAGGAGGAGCAACGGGATACTTCATTGAATATGCCGGTGAAACCATACGCAATATGAGCATGGAAGAGCGTATGACCGTGTGCAATATGAGCATAGAGGCAGGCGCAAGAGGCGGAATGATTGCACCCGACGAAAAGACTTTCGAATATCTGAAAGGCAGAGAATATGCTCCGAAAAGCAGAGAATATGCTCCGAAAGGAAAAGACTGGGACAAAGCAGTTGAATGTTGGAAAAAACTCAAAACAGACGACGGCGCAACATTCGACAGGGAAATATCTTTCGATGCCTCCAACATTTCTCCAATGATAACATACGGAACAAATCCCGGAACAGGTATTTTCGTAGGAGAAAACATTCCCGAAATCGACAGTATCGAGGACGCCTCAAAAGCATCTTTCAAAAAAATGCTGGACTATATGGGATTTGTACCCGGAGAAAAACTGCTGGGTAAACCTGTCGATTACGTGTTTCTTGGCAGTTGCACAAACGGACGTATCGAAGACTTTAGAGCTTTTGCCGGATTCGTTAAAGGAAAGAAAAAAGCGGAAAACATCACAGCGTGGATTGTACCCGGTTCCAAAAAAGTCGAAAAGGAAATCATGGAAGAAGGATTGGCCGATATTTTGAACGAAGCAGGATTTGAAATACGTCAGCCCGGATGTTCGGCATGCCTTGCCATGAACGACGATAAGGTGCCAGCAGGAAAATATGCCGTAAGTACCTCGAACAGAAACTTTGAAGGACGCCAGGGTCCCGGTTCGAGAACTCTTCTGGCAGGACCTCTGGTAGCAGCCGCTACAGCAATAACCGGAGTAATAACCAATCCCCGTGATGTTGATTCTCAATAAGATTATAAAAACTTTAATGAAGCAATTGAACTATTTTACTGTTTTTGCATCAAAGCTACTTGTTTACATTATTATAAAATATGAGTAAAAAATTTATTTTACGAATGAAGAAAAGTTTATCAGTAATATCATTTTTGTCAGCCTGCATTTTCATTTCGTCCTGTAGCAGCGAAGCCTATTTTAAAATAGGCACAAGCTGGGTCGATACAAATATGAAAATGGTTTATATTGACAGTTGCAACGCCCGGTTGAGTACAGTCAGAATAGATTCCGTTCCCACCTACAATCAGGGAACTATACTCGTAGGTAAATACGAAGATATCAATACCGTAACCGGCGAAAAACTGACAGGCATAATAAATGCAACCTCATACCTTGAAATATCAGCTCCTACCATTCCTTCGAGTCTGGGCAACAATGTTATTTTTGACTCCCTGATCATGGAGATGAGATTCAACGGGTTCTATATGGGAGATACTTTGAATGACAACATGCATCTCCTGATTCACCAGCTTAATGAACGGATTAAACTTGACGTCGTTGTTGGTACGGAAGCCTACTACAATACCACTTCGTTCGAATACGATTCAAACCCTCTGGTGGACGTAATCTTTCCGATACGGCCAAACAATACGGAATCGGGAAAATTGATTGCCGGAGGAGTAGAAATGGAGCCTGTACGAATAAAACTGCCCGATTATATGGGAGAGGAAATGCTCCAAAAAATCGAAGATAAAGAAGACGAATTTGACAGTAACGAAAAGTTTCTGGACTATTTCAAAGGCCTGGTATTTGTTGCAGGAGACGATGTTAAGACTATTGCAGGATTGAAAGCGGATTCTACTTTCAAGATTAACCTGCACTATCATACTCAGGAAGAATTTAAAACGGACAAAGTAATTACATTTTCCATAAATGCAAGAAATCAGTTTAACAATATTATTACCGACAGAAGCGAGACCGGTTTATTGCCCGATTCATTCATAGAAAACGAAATAGAATCACATCTGACGGGTAACCAGTCATTTATTTCAGCAGGCGACGGACTGTACACCAAAATAGAATTTCCCAATCTTCATGACATTCTGTTGACAAGCACTTATGGAATAATCGAGCAGGCTATTCTGGAAATCAGACCTGTATATGGCACATATCAGGAACATACCCCCATACCTCATAGCCTGACAATATCTGCATCCAATATATCCGGAGAATCGGAATCGGTTTTAACCGATTCGCAAGGGCAAAGCCAGACGGGAAACCTGGTAACCGACCCCCAGTTTTGGGACAAAACACTTTACACCTTCGATGTAACCTCGTTTGTACAAAACCAGATAGCGGCTCCTGCAAACCAGAAATTATTCCTTACGCTTAGATTTCCAAGCAGTGAAATGCAAAATTCAACCCAGCGTATAGTTATAGGCAACAACGATCATTCAATTAATATAGGTAATACAACATATTATAACAGAATTAAATTGAAATTATATTACAATATGTATAACGAAAAAAACTAAACACAGGACATGATACAAATAAGAAGATTTTTCACTTTAGCAATAGCATCTCTATTCTGTGTTTTTTCTTATGCACAACACAGCACAAGTTCTCCCTACTCGATGATAGGCATAGGAGAAATCGACAGCAAAATATACGGATTGAACAGCGGCATGGCAAACGTCGGAATAGGCACCTATCTTCCCGGTTTCCTGAATAATACAAATCCGGCTGCCATAGCGGTCGATTCGTCATTCTTCATATTCGACGTCTCACTGTCGGGAAGTCTTTCGCAGTATTCCGCTGCAGGAACCAAAGAATATGCAAACAATGAGAATGTGAAGAAAGTAGCATTCGGAGTAAGAATTTTTTCAAAACTGGCAGTATCTGCCGGAATACTCCCCTACAGCAATGTACAATACCGAATACAGTCGGATGCATACGTTGAAGGAAGAAATAACGAAAAATATCCCATATATCACGAAGGTTCGGGAGGCTTGTCTAAAGTATATTTTGCCGCAACATACAAATTGCTGCCCTATTTGTATGCGGGAGTAAACGCTTCATATCTGTTCGGACGGATAAACAAAAGCGAATCGCTTTCAAACCAAATGGTTCAAACAATTTCCGAAATAGATAAAATACTGTTTGATTTCGGGTTGATGTATAATAAACGATTTACAAACTATTCGTTTTCGGCAGGACTTGTATTTGGATATGAATCCAAAGTAAAGATGAAACACTATAAAACTCTTTCATCTATCGGGATAACAGAAACAGAAACAAGTACCTACACTTCACTGCCGCGAAACGCAGGAATCGGTTTTGCCCTGCAGAACAGTAGTGGACACAGCCACAAAATGATTGCAATTGATTACAAATTCCACAACTGGGCTAACATAAAATCTCCGGATTTAAGAATGCAGTACAGCGATAACCATAGAGTTAATGCCGGAGTAGAATATATTCCGAATTATAGAACTGCACGAAGCTACTTACTGCGAATACAATATCAGTTAGGCGCTTATTTCGAGAAATCGAATCTGGTTGTCAATGGCAAAAAGATAACGGAAATGGGCGCTACAGCAGGATTAGTTTTACCCCTAAAAGGTAACTATACTCAACTATTTTTATCAGCAGACTTGGGACGCAGAGGCGGCGCGGGTCTGATAAACGAAAATTATATCCGGATAAACCTGGGAGTAACTGTAAACCAGCTATGGTTTATCAAATGGGCATACCAGTAAGTAGTCAGGTAAATTTTAATTATTGTCATATCCATTTTATCAAGTGTTAATTTTTTTTAACATTTTAATGCAACGAACATAAATATTATTGCATCTACGATTTACTAAACCCAGTTTGGTAGATTTTTATTGGAAAGATTTAAATAGATAATGGATAGTAGATTGGTAATTTCATTTTTAGCTGCATTAATCATAGGTTTTTTCTCTATACCGAAAGTTGTAAAAGTAGCGATAAAGAAGGATTTGGTCGCAAAACCGAATCACAGAACTTCGCATACCGGAAGAATACCCAATGTGGGCGGAATATCCATTTTCATTTCCTTTATCTTGGCACTACTGATTACATCGGATTTTAACCTGGATGGAGGGATCCAGTTTTTGATATTTACAGCGCTGGTTTTGTTTTTTGTCGGCCTGTACGACGATATTATGATAATCTCTGCAAAACGCAAACTCATGGGAGAATTGTTCGGAATCTCCGCCATGATATTTTTAGGGAATCTTCGCCTCACAAATCTGCATGGATTCTTTGGCGTACACGAAATTACATACCTCGCCAGCGTATTATTAACATTTTTTGTAACCATTGTTATAATCAATGCAATCAATCTCATCGACGGAATAGACGGATTGGCGTCGGGAGTAGGTATCATTGTCTCGCTATTTTTTGGCATATACTTCACCTTAACCGGTAATGGACAATTGGCCGTGGTTGCTTTCAGTTTATTAGGTGCGCTTATACCGTTTTTCATATACAATGTTTTTGCAAAACGCGGCAAAATCTTCATGGGTGACGCCGGCGCTTTAGTACTGGGTGTTATACTGGCTGCCCTGACCATATCATTCAATGAAGTAAACATTACCAATACGTCGCCCTATCATATCCTCAACGCCCCCATGGTATCGCTATGTATTCTGGTACTGCCGATGTTTGATACGATAAGAGTGTTTACAGTCAGGATTATCCATAAAAAATCGCCTTTTTCACCTGATAAAAATCACTTGCACCACATGTTTCTGGCTTTAGGCTACAGTCATAAACAGGCAACTGGAATATTGCTGCTTATCAACATAGTATATATAGGCATCGGCCTGTTATTTCAACATACCACGAAACTTTTCTTCTTTATCGCAATATTTCTTTCCTGCGTCCTTTGGACAGAAACCATAAGAACACTGATTAAAGTCCGGGAAAGAGTAAAAGAAAACCAATGTGACAAGGAAGTAGCAATAGACAGGTAAAAAAACGGTATATTAATAGATTATTATGTTCGATTTCGGTCAAAATCATGTCCGTTATTCTATTTTTATTTCATTTTTTGACTTTATATCATAAAGCTGTTTCTCTTTAATTTCTAATGTAACTACGATTGTTGCATTTCAAACAATGATTAAAAATCATTGAAAAAAAAATTTATTTCTTGCATACTCAATAAATAATTATTATTTTTGCGCCGTTTTACAGAATGTTTTATAAATATCAATATATGATGTGGCGTTATTCGAACATATTTTACAGGATTTCCGAAATGTTCCGGAAAAG
>JAISDK010000267.1 GCA_031264875.1 Prevotellaceae bacterium | reverse complement strand
AAAATAATAAGTATTTTTGCGCCCGGCAAACAGAATTTAAAGATATATAGGTATGAATCTAAGATATTACTTTGGCGCTGGAATTTCCCGCTTTTCATTCAACAAGGCATTTGCAGTTTTATTTGTGATGTTTCCGTTTTTGAGTTTGGCTCAGGACGATTTAACCAAAACGGTACAGGTTACAAAAGCCTACGACCCGATAATTTCGGATGCCGAAAAAATTGAGTTTTCAGGTCTCTTCAGCGATACTTTGCTGAATTTAAGAGGTAAATATCAGTATTCCATAATGCCGCAGAATATAGTGTCGAGAATAGCGCTGCGTCCGATGCCGGCAGCTAAAATCAGCGAAGAGGCATATAAGGATCCGAAATGGCTGTATGCCAGAATAGGAGTTGGCTATCCCTTGCAGGCTCTGGGCGACGTATATCTTCACAATCTGAAACCCGCAGACATTTCCTACGGCTTGTTTTACAATCACCGTTCAATCTGGGCTAAAGTCAACAATCCCGATGGCGAGAACATGCCGATTGACGAGATGAATCACCGGGCAGGAATATTTTTCAGGAAGAACTGGACAAAAATGTCCATTAATCTTGACGGAGGATTCAGCGGACATAACGTACTGTTCTACGGATACAATACCATTGCTGCCAAACGTGCGGCAATCGTTCCGGCTAAGGACAGCATTGCGCAGGCATATACCTTAATATATGTGAACGCGGGGATAAATTCGCAGGATACAAAAGAGAGTAATTTCCGCTATCATGCGAATTTCATGTTTGATATTTTCGGCGACGGCGGTAAGAGCAAGTTTAAGAAAGGACGGATTTTTTCGATGAACGAAAATAAATTCGGTACCGATATTGAGTTCGGCTATGCTTTTGGAGAAAATAAGCATCGCGTTTCGCTGAAAGCCGACGGAAACTTATACATGCGCAGTCTTGACTTTAACGCCAGTTATAACCGTCTCTTCGCCGATCCGATGCTGATGTACAGCGATGTGTTTACCGCGTTATACGGAATATACGGCACGGGTAAAAATGTTTCGGATACCAGATATATTTTCAACGTAATGCCTGAATATTCGTTTTCGTCGGAAAAAATCGACATTGATTTGGGCGTCAAATATACCGGTTACAAAAGAGATTACGGTATGAAAAGCAAAGTTTATCCCGTGGCAAATGTACGTTTTAAGATTGCCGGCGAATTTGTTCCATACGCGGGCGTCAGCGGAGAGTTGAAAATGAACGATTACAGGTCGATAGTATCCGAAAATCCGTTTATCACTCCCGGCATGAACATGACTATGAGGGCAACCGACTGTCCGTATGCTGTTTCAGCCGGCTTCAGGGGAAATATTGAAAACATATTTGCATATAATATATACGGTAAATACTCGTCGCTGAAAGACTTTTACTTTTTTGTCAATTCGGAACAGACTTTGCCAGCTTCACCCGACGGCGAACTTGTTGCCCTGCGAAATAATTTCGACGCCGTTTACGACGATGTGCAGATGCTGAAGGCAGGCGTCGATCTGAAAATATCGGCGGGACGTGTGGAGGCCTTGTTGTCGGGAGCGTATTATTCATATTCACTGAATGTTTTGGAGGCTGCCTTCCACCGTCCCGCCTTCACTGCCGAGCTGGATATCGACGTTAAGGCGACAAGGTCACTGGTGTTCAACGTTAATGCTCATGCCATTTCGAAAACGCCGTATGCTTACAGCGTTGCACGCGGGGAAGTGTCCTACAACGACATCTTTATCAATGTTGGCGCGGGGGTGGAATATATGTTTACCAGAAGTTTTTCGATATTTCTCAATGCCAGTAATTTGCTGAACAGCAAGAACGAGATATGGCACGGCTACAAGTTGCCGGGAACGGGCGTACTGGGTGGCATAACATTTAAATTTTAATCAAACAGAAATTATTTTTATGGATAGTGGCACTATTGTCATTTTACTAAAAGATTTGATAATGGAGTATAACAGGGTGTCGTTGCCCTGTCTGGGGAGTTTTCTGTCGGAATATTCTCCGGCAAAGATTGTGGACGGTAAAATATATCCGCCCTCGAAATCGATTGTCTTTTATCAAAATGAAATCTGGAACGATGAAAAGCTGGAAAACCGTATAGCACAGATTAACAGTGTGTCAATAGGAGTGGCAAAGGAGGAGCTTGCTTTCTGGATAGACAATATCTGCGTACTGCTTGCTACAGGCGAAGAGGTGCTGCTGCCGGAACTGGGACGACTGTATGTGTCGAAACAGGCAAAATTGACGTTTGAACAGGAATCGGAAAATCTCCTTATCGAATCTTTCGGACTGAAGCCTGTGGATATTCAGTCTGTCGAGCTGACCGACAGCGAAATGGACGAGATGTTTGCCACACAAAGGAAAGAGGATAAAAAAATCGGAACCAAAGGACTCATTGTCGGCGTGTTGATAATATCGGCGCTGGCTGTTGCGGCAATGTTTGCCGTTTTCAGATATATCCTTACCGACGAATATAGGGTTACGTCTTCCGAAATACCGGCGAAAACGTCTGATTCCGAAGTGATACGCGAGGAACATGTTACTCCGAAATATGAAGAGTATTTCACTCCGGAGTACGAAGAATGTTTTACTCCGAGATACGGGATCGTACTCTCATCGTTTGAGAATTTTCGCGATGCAATAGATTTTTCCAGAAAAATATCCGGAACATCTGTATATTGCATGGACAGCG
>JAISDK010000256.1 GCA_031264875.1 Prevotellaceae bacterium | reverse complement strand
GATGTTGCTTCTTCCGCCCGTCAGGATTTCTCGCGCTATGAAGCCGGCGACATCAAATACAAGGACATGAATAACGACCATGTAATTAATGAGTTGGATATGGTTCCGATTGGCAATCCGCAAACGCCCGAAATAAATTATGGTTTCGGACTTACTGCCGGCTACAGGAATCTGGATATCTCGTTTTTCTTTTCCGGATCGGCAAGGTCGTCTTTTTTTATCAGTCCTTCAGATATGACCCCGTTTGTCAGGAAAACTTTTACCGATGATCCATATATTTATGAAGGGGGATTGGCAAAGTTCATCTCCGATGACTACTGGACAGAGCAGTCGCAAAATCCCTACGCACTTTGGCCTCGCCTGTCCAGCGATGTTTCCCTGAATAACAATTCGCAGACGAGCACATGGTGGTTATACGATGGCGAATATCTCCGTCTCAAAAGTGTCGAAACAGGTTATTCGCTCCCGGTGAAGTTTGCTTCAAAACTGAAATTATCTTCTCTGAGGTTTTATGCGAGCGGAACGAACCTGCTTCTGTTCAGTAAATTCAAACTGTGGGATGTGGAACTTGGCGGCAACGGACTAAACTATCCATTGCAAAGAGTACTGAATGTGGGACTGAATCTCTCTTTTTAGAAGTCTGCCTCATTATTTGAAAATTTATAATTTTAAAAAACAATTTTATATGAAAAATTTTATATATCAAGTAAATAAACTTGTCAATCACTTAAAGAAAACCTCCTGTCAAGGATTCAAAATGCTTTTATTATTCCCTCTCGCCGGATTTGGAGCGTTTTTATCCTGCGACTATCTTGATGTCGTTCCCGATAATATTCCGACAATCGAACATGCTTTCCGTAATCGTGTTGAGGCGCAAAACTACAAGTATGGATGTTTTTCATTTATGCCCGACGTGGGTAATATGGCTCAAGACCCAGCGATGCTGGGATGTGATGAAATATGGGTTCCGGAATTAATAGCTGGCGCCGATATAAACGTTGCTCAATTAAAAGGAATTATTACCGGTAATCAAGGCACTAATGCTCCTCTTGCCAATTATTGGGTAAGTCAGAGGAACAGTCAGACGAATGTAGCCAAAGCATTATGGACAGGCATTTCCGACTGCAATATTTTTCTTGAAAATATATACGAGCCTTTTGATCTGGAAGATTCCGAAAGAAACAAATGGAGAGGTGAAATCATTTTCCTCAAGGCCTATCTGCATTACTGGCTGTTTCGTCAGTACGGACCTGTTCCCTTGATGAAAAACAACAAATCGATAGATTCGCCTTCCGACGAAGTACAGCAATACCGTGAGCCAGTGGATTCCTGCGTCAACTACATTGCTTCACTTCTTGATGAAGCCGCTGCATTGTTGCCGCTTACTGTGGAAGATCCCTCTTCCGAACTGGGTTTTCCCGACAAGTGTATTGCTCTCGCACTGAAAGCCGAATTGTTGACACTTGCCGCAAGTCCGCTGTTCAATTGCAATCCCGATTATGCCGACTACGGGGACAATCGCGGCGTACAACTTTTCCCGCAGGACAGGTCGCAGGAACAGGCAAAATGGCAACGCGCCGCCGAAGCGTTGAAAATGGCGATAGATGTATCTCATGAAGGGTTACACGCATTGTATGATTTTCCGGTTGATTATCCGTCGGCTGCTTCGCTTAGCCGTGAAACGATTCTTTCGATGCAGGTAAGGGGTGCATTCACAATCCCCTGGAATCCCGAAATTATATGGGGAAACTCGCGCCATAATAACGGCGGTTTATTGCAAAGAATGTCTTCTCCCTACTTTACTTCATATCATTCATCCGGCTCGGGCGGTCTCAGAAATTATTCCCCTACACTGAATATTGTCGAACAATTTTACACCAAAAACGGTCTGCCGATTGAAGACGACGCCGAATGGGCAGGGAAAAACCTCTGGTCAATAAGAACAGCTACCGAATCCGAACGCCAAAATATCAGACAGGGGTATAAAACCATCGAACTTCATTTTGACCGTGAACAGCGCTTTTATGGAGCAATCAGCTTCGATGGCGAAACATACTTCGGTAACAGCCGTATTACTCAGGATAACACTACCAATGCCGGCTATATGTGGGTAACGGAAATGAAAAACGGGCAACTCAACGGATGGGGTTCAACCGACAGGTCATCGCTGACAGGTTACATCGCAAAAAAAATGGTGCATTTCAGAAATTCAATGGGCGACAATGCCGTAGACGGCTATGTAACCAATTATTATGCTTTTCCGATTATCCGTCTTGCCGGACTGTACCTGCTGTACGCAGAAGCATTGAATGAAGTCAAAGATGCGCCTGATGCCGAAGTTTATGAATATATTGACAGGGTAAGAGAAAGAACCGGTCTTGAAGGGGTTGTTGAAACATGGAGTGAATATGCTGTAGCTGACAAAAAGAATAAGCCCCTGACAAAAGAAGGAATGCGCGATATCATCCGCCGCGAGCGCATCAACGAACTTGCTTTTGAAGGTGCGCGTTTTTGGGATATGCGTCGCTGGAAAATGGCAAAGGAATATATGAATCGCCCCATTCGCGGATTAAATGTTATGGGAAGTACGGATGACGATTTTTATCAGGAAACGGTACTTTTTGAACCGAAATTTGAACTTAAGGATTATTTCTTTCCATTGCGTGCAAATACATTTCTTTATAACATTAACCTCCTGCAAAGTCCGGGATGGTGAAGATAACAAGAAGTTAAAAAATAAAAATAAAAGGATATGAAAACTTTAAAAATTAATTGTTTCAGTATTGTATTAATATTCGGCATGCTGGTTTCATGTGTGGAACTGACCGATTATAGCGACCCTAAAGATTCGGAAGCGCCTGCTCCTGTGAGCAATGTACAGGTAGAAAACCTCAACGGTGGAGCTAAAATAACATACACGCTCCCTTCCGACAAAGATTTGCTCGGGGCAAAAGTATCGTATTCTCTCACTCCCGAAGGAGAAATGCTGGAAAAATACGCCTCTGTTGATACCATTGAACTCGAAGGTTTCGGAGATACAAACGAACATTTGGTAACTGTTTATGCTGTTGATAAGAGCGGAAATGTATCGGAAGGCGTAATGGAGACAATCAAGCCTCTGATTCCACCTGTCGAACTGATACGCGAGACTCTCATCGCCGGTTCTACGTTTGGAGGTATAACTCTTTCGTGGAAAAATACGGAACACAAGGATATGGGTGTTTCACTGTTCATACCCGATCCTGTAGATGGCGAATGGACACTTTTTGACACATATTTTTCCAACAGTGTAAACGGCGAAGTTATATTCCGTCCTTTTGAGGCTGTAAATCAACAATTCCGCATAGAAATGTTTGACCGCTGGCAGAATAACGCCCAACCATTAGAAGTTTCCTTGACCCCGCTTGCTGAAATTCTATTACCC
>JAISDK010000223.1 GCA_031264875.1 Prevotellaceae bacterium | reverse complement strand
GAATGTATTCTTTTGCCTTGGAACCCTGTCGATTAATGAATGTCTCCGTATCCTTATACAAACCCTTTACCAGTAAGGCGGAAATATCTTTTCCTTTTAAAGTGATCCGGCGTCCATTGTTAAAATCAATTGCCCTGTTATCTTTAAATCCCAGCAGTTTTTTTATGGATTTAAAACTGACATATCTGTTTACCGTTCCCTGCACAGCCTCCGCTTCTGTTCCGTACTTGTATATATTCATGTCAATAGCCTGTTGATTAGAATATTTTACAGTGTTGTCGAACGCTATTACAGATGGAATAATCCTATTATGCTCGTCATTCAAATCTTCTTCGACCAGAATAATATTATCCGTAGAACTGCCTGCAGCTACGCACGAACCGGTTGTTCCGGGGTCGAATGCAATCCATACATCCTGCAAATCGGCTCCGATATGGAACTGATATCGAATAGGCTCTCTTATTACCGCTTCAATGAATCCAGTAAAAGAATCCTTTACAACCGCCTCAATCGAAAATCTTACCAATTCCGGCTTGAGGATTTGTTTACTGACATTGTTTTGGCGAATTCCTGCGAAAAATTCGAGTTTGCCGTTTTTCCTTTTCCTGATTGATGCAGGAATATCCGCTGTAAACTCAGGGATTTCATTCAGTGAACGTTTCAAAAACAGTTCAAATCCGTCGGGAAGGTTTTCAACAATAAGCTGCAAATAAACCGGCGAATTCCAGTTAAACAGATAGTTTGTCCATTTAAAATGCATCTTTCCTGTTACGGAAATGTAATCTTCTTTGACTTTCCAGGCTTTATACGGCGTATTCAATTTTCCTTCCGCTTGATAATCCGTTCTCTCGAATGAATCGAGATATTCCTGTATATAAAAAGACAGTTTGCGGGGTCTGCCGTAAGCTGCAAGGATAAAAATCACAATCAGAACGGCAATGAAAGGTAACACATAGTTCATGATAATTATAGTAGTTTTTGTTGAGAAATGAATATTTTCTATGGGCAGCGCCCGTTCAGTCTTATAAATAAAATTAACCGCCTGTTTGTCGGCAATCTTGTAACGTGTACGGAGCTGATAAGTAAACTTCAGGTTTTCGAAATTCCTGCTGTTCACCGATGAATCAAGCGCGATATTGAAGGAGGGTATATAATAGGTATGGTTTACGCTGTCGAATTTCATCAGATTGCTGTCGGATGTATATGTCGAAATCCACTTGTCTGCTTCGTTTTTGCTTGCAACGACCCCGCTAAACAGCAAACTGTCATTCTGTGGCAATGCGATATTCATTCGCAGTTCGGTCACGACAAGATTTTTATTGTGCGTAAATTTTATCTTTGTTTCACTTGTTTTGAATTTATCGCTTTGATACCCTTTCTGGTACAGATCCAAATCGCCGTCCACAAACAGGGCGACGTCTTCCGGCGTCAGCGTCCCGACTTTCGGTTTAATCTTGTATCCCAAAATGCCAATCATCGACGACGAAACAAATGAATACTGAAAGAACTCTATACGATAATATTGCGAAGCCAGACAGTCAATTTCTTTTTTAACCCACATAACAGGAGAATTATTTGACAGAGGCGTATTGTATACAACACGGAAGATATCTCTCACCCTGTCAAGATCTTTTGTATTGCCAAGCAGTGACCCTGTAAGAAAATCGCTCAAAATGATTAAAATATATTCTTCGGCATACCGGTTTACATCCAGCTTGCTCATCACCAGAGGATATACGAAATTCGACATTGATACGCCTCCTCCGAAAACAGGAGGAGTCGGACTTTTCGAAAAAGCCTCTTGCCAATAACTTCTTATGCTGGCATTCCTGGTATTCGAAAAATCGCTCCAGTTCAGTTTTTTATTTTTCAAAAACGTATTGATAAATTCTGGCACAAGTTTGTTTTTCCCACTATTCACATTTCCCCGCAAACCTGCGAATTCGCTTTCTGCAACATTAAAATGGAAAAACGTAATTTCGTCCCTGTTTGCATCGAAAAACGGAACATTGTTGCGTTTTTCGACTGTCAGGTTTTCCTGATAAGCCTCGTTAAAACCTGAAACATTGCGGTTCGAGAACAAGCTGACAAGAGCGTGTTCGTAGGCGGGACAATTGTTTTTTGCATTTATGAATGGAGTAGAAATATCGTAAGCAACAATAAAATGGCGACGAAAAGTCTGTGCTTGTCCAAATACGGTATTTGTCAGTAAGAACAGAAACAAATATATGACAAACATTTCAGAATGTTTTCCGATTGCTTTAGAACGCTTTTCGCATAATCCAGTATGTTTATCATGTCGCGTCATATCTAATTTTTTACATAATATCCTGTTTTAAAGATAATTATTTTAACTTTTTCTCTACTGCAATATAAGAATCAGCGTACAAAGATAAGTTATTTTTATCATATAGTTATAATAAATCGAATAAATAAAAAAGCATACTCAAAACAAAAAATCGCTAAGATTTAAATGTCGATAACTCCGAACAGGCGTAGCACAGTTCGGGGTAAACCGCCAGACAGATTAAAGTAATTCGCAATCTGATTAACGTCATGCGGCTACAGTTGCTTGCATTGAAGAACACTTCATTCTCATTGAAGAACACTTTATTGCCAATTATCGACGTGAGCTTTAAGTTGGTCGAATGTATTTTCTATTGTTCCCATGTTATCAATGGAAGCATGTTTGCCCTGTTTTTTATAATATTCGGCAACCGGAGCTGTCTGTTCGTTATATACTTTAATTCTGTTTTTGATTATGTCAGGATTGGAATCGTCAGCTCTTCCCGAATTTTGTCCCCTCAGGAGTATGCGCGAGATAAGTTCTTCTTCTTCAACTTCGAGCGTAAGCATAAGTGCAATGTCCAGAGATTCCCTGCTTAACATTTCGTCCAAAGATTTTGCCTGTTCAATTGTGCGGGGAAATCCGTCGAAGATAAATCCCGCAGCGTCTTTGTTGTTGCTCAGATTTTCGCGAATGAGTTCGATGACTATCTCATCGGGAACCAGTTCTCCTTTTTCTATCAGGCTTTTCACCTTTTGTCCGAGCGGAGAGTTTCTTTTCATTTCCGCACGCAGAATATCGCCCGTGGAAAGATGAATCAGATTATACATTTCTACCAGTTTCAGCGCCTGTGTGCCTTTTCCTGCTCCCGGAGGTCCAAATAATACTATATTAAACATTTAAAATTGAATTTTATTATTATTTTACTAGTTTGTATATTTCAGGATAATTTCGTCCTAAGCCGTTATAGTCCAGTCCATAACCTACGATAAAATCGTTCGGCACATGTATCCCGGTATAGTCCGGTTTAACTGCACTGCAGCATGATTCGGGTTTGAATAGCATAGTCGCCACTTTCAATTGCTTAGGCTTATATTCCGACAATTTGTTAGCAAGATATTCTATCGTTACTCCCGTATCAACAATATCTTCTATGATAATCACTGTTTTACCTGTCAAATCAAGGTTCAATCCTATGAGTTCCCTAATCGCCCCTTTGGACGATAAACCGTCGTATGAACTTAATTTGATGAAACTTAATAAACAGTTGAACTTAATATATTTCATCAAATCAGAGGTAAACATAAACGAACCGTTCAATATGCTTAAAAATACAGGTAAATTTTCGTTTTTCATATCATTATTAATATGTTCGGCGACATTTTTCACAGCATTTATTATTTCCTGTGAAGAAATATATTTGTCGAAAACTTTGTCATGCAGGCTTATCCGTGTCATAAAATCTGTTCTTTTTTTCAGTTATTTGCCTTATTTTTACTGTCTTAATTCTAAATAATCAATTAAATCGTTTCGCAAAAATAATATATTTTTATTATAAAATATCATTGGACTTTCAATTCTGCAATTATCTTCCATTTATTGCGTGAACTGTTGAATTTCGAAAAAAGTTACAGGACACCTGAAGTGTAAAGATCATCGGAAAAGTAGCCGCATTATCATTCAGTTTTGTCCACAAAATGGACGAAAACAGTTCTGTTGTCTGTTGGAAATTCATCAAAATTACTGGTAGCAAAACCAATAAATGTTTACCACATAAAATAAAATGCTCTTCTTATGCAGACAATCATATTCGATATTCGATTTTTTATCTAACTTTGCGGATTCAAAAATGTTGTATTATAGTCGTAATTCTATGAATATAAAGTTAAAGAAGAGGTTTATCGGATTTATTTGGGGA
>JAISDK010000214.1 GCA_031264875.1 Prevotellaceae bacterium | reverse complement strand
CGTTTGAGATGATATGCTTTTTTCTATTTGGATGAATCCGGCGTCCGATACGATATCCTGTAAAATTGAAATTCTTTCACGGTTTGAAAGCTGTTTTCCGGCCAGTTCTATAATTTTTGATACCACTTCGCAATTTGCTTAAATCAGCCTTTTAACCTTGGTGTTGTCGGTAAGTTTCATGTTTTTGAAGTCGATTGCCGAGAGTAAAAGCGCTCCCGGACGTTTACCTCTGTCGAAACTGCCCAGTTCGGAATCAAGGTTTAATGCTTCCGCTCCGTTCAGCGTTGCCCAGCGCAGCAGATTATGCAATCCCGTTTCCGGAAAAGCCGAAGTGAGTATTTTCAGTTCCTGCAATATGGAAAGGTTTGTGTTTGAGGACAAGCTGTCTGTTCCCACGGCTACGCGCGCATTGATTGTTGCAAACAGGTTTACGTCGGGCAGGCGGTTTTCTATGTACAGATTGGAGGCTGGACAAAGCGTCCAGGTTGTCTTTCGATTACGGCTTAAAGCATCCCTAATGTCCTGTTCACTGGTATGCGTGTTGTGAATGAGGAGCATGCTTGTTTCAGCATCGATATACTTCAGTATTCGATGCAGAGGATTATCATATTGTGGAAGGAACGAATCCATTTCTTTTCCAAAGAAGTTTCTCATTTTCCCCTGTTTTTTTGCAAAGAGTTCCATTTCGTCGCAGCTTTCTTCATTGTGAATGCTTATGATTCCGCTACGGTTAGCTTCGGCTACCGAGAGTTCAAAAAGCTTTTCCGACAGTGAGTATGGTGCATGTGGAGTTATGGATGCCCTTAGCCCTTCGCGCTCAAAACTGCGCTTTACTGCTTTTGCTTTGGCAATATTTTCGTCTGCGAGACATGGATTCAGGTTTAAAGTTTCCACGAAAGTGTGGTAAGTCAGGCGGCTGTCCTTTTTCATCCGTACACTGGCGTCGCTGTTGGAAATATCGCCAACGGCAACAATTCCTTCGTTTTCCATCAGCTTGTCGGCTTCATACATTGCCGAAAGCTGCTTATCGACATCTATGTTACGATATGATATTACCGATTTGCAGAAGTCCGTCATTCCCGAATGTTGCGGAATTACACCTTTCATGTGCGACAGTTCACTGTGACAGTGAGCGTTTATAAAGCCTGGGGTTATTATCCCGTTAAAAAATTCCGTATGCTCTCTTTCAATTGCAGTGTCACCCAGGGAACTGAGGCCTGCAATTTTTCCGGCGCTGTCGATTTCCACAACGCCATTCTTTATAAATTCTCTGCCTGTAAATACGTAATGCCCTGCTATCAGTCGCATAAGCTTAACCTTTTTTAATCAGTTCAATTAATTCTTCTATGGCATTCTGTTGCGGTATGTTTTTTTTCACGGCTTCCCGGCCTTTATATAATGTGATTTTTCCCGGACCTGCGCCCACATATCCGTAATCGGCGTCGGCCATTTCACCGGGGCCGTTCACGATGCATCCCATGATTCCGATTTTAAGATTTTTCAGTCCGGAGGTAGCTTTTTTCACCTTTTTCAGTGTTTCCTGCAGGTCGAACAGGGTACGTCCGCATCCCGGACATGCGATATATTCTGTCCGCGTGTATCTTACTCTTGAGGCCTGGAGTATTCGGAAGCAAAGGTCGGATACAAGCTTCGGCGAAATACATGGCTCGGCAGACAGCATCACTCCGGATCCAAATCCGTCAATCAACAGCGCTCCGAAATCGCACGCTGCCATTATTTGCAGTTTTTCAAAGTTCTTTTCCCTGTAGCTTCGCGCAATAATAATGGGATTTGTAATTTCGTTTCTTTGCAGCTCGAGAAAGAAGGAACGCTGTTTGGCCAGGCTGCCGGCGCCGTCGAACGATACGACAAGCGTCCTGTCGCGGTTTTCGCGCAGCCATGCCGTAAAAGAGCTGCCAAGCTCTGAATATTTGCAGAATATGAAATTATCGTTGCTGTCGTCTATTATTTTCGGATTTTCGCCGTCGAACATCACCGCTGAAGAACCGGTGTAAACATAGTCGGGAACAGGACTTTCCTGCTTTGCGCCGAATCCGAGGCTTTCGATATCGGATGCACGTATGGGATTCCACCTCGAGAGGTCGGAAACCACAACTGTTTTCTTCCCCGGCAATGAGGTTCTGCCAATACTGACGTCGTTGCTGTTAAGCGCAGTTTTTTCACTGAAGGATACTGCGGAACGGGAAAAGAAGTGACGTACAAGCTCTCTTGCAACAGGGATTTCGTTTTCGGGGGCTTCCGTCAGCGAGACTCTTATGGTATCGCCAAGTCCGTCGGCAAGCAGGCTGCCGATTCCCACTGCCGATTTTATTCGTCCGTCCTCGCCGTCTCCGGCTTCCGTTACGCCGAGATGCAGGGGATAATGCATGTCCTCGGCATCCATTGCGGCAACCAAAAGCCGGTAGGCCTGCACCATTACTACTGTGTTGCTTGACTTCATCGAAACGACGGCGCTGTCGAAATGTTCGTCCTTGCATATCCTCAGAAATTCCATTGCCGATTCGACCATTCCAGCCGGTGTGTCGCCGTATTTCGACATTATTCGTCCGGACAGCGAGCCGTGGTTTGAACCGATTCTCAAGGCCGTGCCGTATTCCTTACATACTTTCAGAAGTGAAACGAATCGTTTGCGCAGCTTTGCCAGATCGTCATTCCAGTTTTTTTCAAAATCGGCGATGTCCGGCTGAAGCATTGCCTGCCTGTCGGTGAAATTTCCGGGATTTATCCTTATTTTTTCAACATTTCGTGCCGCAATTTCAGCAACATCGGGATTAAAATGTATGTCGGCAATCAGAGGAATGTTGTATTCCGCCCTTCTCAGCTCCTGCCTGATCATGCCCAGCGCTTCGGCATCCTTAGCGGTTGGCGCGGTGATTCTTACCAGTTCGGCGCCCGCATCGGCCACTTTCATACATTCTTTAACGGTTGCCGCAATGTCCGATGTGGGAGAGGTAACCATCGTCTGTATTCTTACGGGATTATTTTTGCCGATACAAACCTGACCCGCTTTTACTTCCACCGTCAAGCGTCTTGAAGTCCCGGGCAACGGCCGTATTTTGTCTGTCATAACATTGCTATTATTTTGGATTCCAGTTTATTTATCATTTCCTTCAAATCTCTGATTGAGCCGGATATGCTCTTATCGGGATTCTTGATTCGATTGACTATAGTCAGGGCTTCATCCAGTTTCAGCAGCGCTTTTTCCCTGTTTTTCTTCTTTTTGTACAGTGAAGCCGATAAATTGTAGAGGTTTGCAGCTTCGTTGTACGCATCCACATTTTCATTATATGCGAGATGCTCGATAGTCGATTTATTGTTGTTAACATATCTTGTTGTCAGGCTATTATTGCTCTTCATGGAAAGAGTGCGCCTGTTTGAGGCAATAAGGTATTCCTTTTTCGACTGTTTTTCGATGACCTTGACCGTGTCCGGATAGCTGAAAAAGCGCGAGGTAATGGAATCGGCTTTTTTTCCGGCTGCAAATTCATTGTTGTTCAGTGGGAAATACGAAAATTGCCACAGGGGATCAAACGGGATATGCGACTTGATGATTTCGCCGGGACTGACAAGATACCATTTGTCGTTGAAGCGTTTATTGAATACTCCGGAAGCAACGTATCCCGACGACCATGTCGGGTCTATCAGCAGCCAGCGGTCGCCGTGCTTTACCGCGCACCAGACGTGTGAAATAGCGTCGATTTTGCCGTTTTGTTTTGTACATCCCTTGACTTCGAATATCTTCAATCCAAGATTTTCGGTAATGGCTTTAAAGGTCAGAACGTATCCGGTACAGACTGTCTTACGTGTCTTTAATACCTGACGGACAACTTCGCTTTCGTGCTTGTAGGTGATGCCGTCATACATTTTGGCAACGTCGTAGCCTACGTGCTGGGCTACCCAGCTGTATGCCGCTCTCAGCCTGTCGTTTTCCGAGCGGAATTGTTTTGCTATGTATTTGGCAAGTTTTTCGGCAGACTTTGAGTGTCGTGCGGGACACAGGCGCATGATGGAATCTATGTGTCTGTAATCTTTTGCACTACTGTTATTCGCGTGCAGCACGGAGAACAGCAGGACGGTAAGCTGTAGTATGCAGGCTATTTTTTTCATCTATCGTGTGTATTTAAGCGGTGAATGTATTTTTTTTACGCTTGCAGGCGCTATTATTTTCAATTCGCCGGAGACGGCTTTAATTTTCAGCACTTTTTTTTCGTTCAGGGGCTCTCCGTCAATATGGATGAATCCTGCCCTGTCACGCTCGATTACAGCTTCTTTTGCTCTGTAAACTTCTATGTTTCTTGAATTGCACAGGCTTTTTGTGAATACTCGCAAGCCTATGATCGGAGCTACCATAAATGAAAACGGGGAAACAATTACCAAATCAATGAGACCGTCGTTCAGTTTTGCATCCGGCGCAATATATGCGTTATAGCCCCACTGCGAAGTGTTGGCGCAGGTGATCATAAATGCACGTCGCGAAAAGGTCTTGCCGTCGATTGTAATCTTGTAGTTTTGGGGCGAATAGTGGAAGTATTCCATAACCGAGGCCTGGGCGTATGACACGAATCCCCGTCTGCCGATTTGGGCAAACCGTTTGCCTACCTGCGCATCGAAACCGGTTCCGGCAGTACAGAAAAAAGGCTTGCCGTTCAGGATTCCGTAGTCGGACGATATTATTTCTCCGTTTTGCGCAATATGATTCGCCTTATGATAGTTGAGCGATATTTTCAGATGCCGTGCAAAACCGTTTCCCGAACCCATGGGAATGATGCCCAGCGCTGTACCGGAACCAAGCAGCCCTCTGGCCACTTCGTTCACTGTTCCGTCTCCTCCAACTGCAATAACCCGGCTTAAGCCGTTTTTTGCATACTCTCCGGCCTGCCGGAAACCGTCATTGACGCATTTTGTATAGTATATTTCAAAATCGAATTTGCCTGTATCAGTGGTTCTATTAATATAGTCCACTATAGCTTTTTTATCTGTTACTCCCGATATAGGGTTTATTATATATGCTATATGTTCTTTCATTCCATTTTCTCACATTGTTTAAACCCGGCTTATCTCTCAAATTCAAGCCGGGCGGCGCAGTTTGCTTCAACGGTTTTTCCACTGTCGAACACAATTTTGCCGTTAACCCATGTTTTTTCAACTGATGTCGAAAAACTAACTCCTTCAAACGGCGACCACCCGCATTTATACAGTATGCTGTCTTTGGAGGGAGAGTATCCCCTGTTCATATCAACGAGAACCAAATCAGCATAGTATCCTTCACGGATATATCCTCTTCCGCGAATGTTGAAAAGCCTCGCAGGAGCGTGGCACATTCTGTTCACGATGTGGAACAGTGAAAAGACGCCTTGACGGTGCATTTCCAGCATTGCCGAAAGCGAATGTTGTACAAGCGGAAGTCCGGACGGCGCTTCAAAGTATTTTTTCTGTTTTTCGTCAAGAGTATGAGGGGCATGGTCTGTTGCCACTACAGTGATTTTTCCGTTCCGCACTCCTTCTCTTAAAGCGTCCCTGTCGGCTGCCGATTTTATTGCGGGATTACATTTTATTCTGTTTCCCAAAGTTTCGCAGTCCGAATCGCTAAACCACAGGTGGTGTACACATGCTTCGGCGGTTATTTTGGGAATATGGTTTTCCGTGCTGTTTTCAAAAAGATCCAGTTCCTTAGCGGTTGAAAGGTGAAGCACGTGCAGCCGGGTGTTGTATATTGTTGCAAGCTCCACTGCCCTGGCCGAAGACTTATAACATGCCTCGACGCTTCTTATCGCGGAGTGACAGGAGGGGGAAATGTCTTCCCCGAATTTCTGGCGGTACAGTGCGGAGTTTTGACGTACAGTGTGTTCGTCCTCACAGTGAACGGCTACAATGACCGGCGATTCCGCAAATATTGCCGTCAAGGCGTCTTCGCTGTCCACAAGCATGTTGCCTGTGGATGAACCCATGAAGACTTTTACTCCACACACGGTTTTCGGATTGATTTTCCTGATTTCGGCGATGTTGTCATTCGACGCGCCAAGGTAAAACGAATAGTTTATCAGCGAATTTCGGCTTGCAATACTGTATTTTTCCTCCAGAATTTTCAAGCTTAAGGCCGGCGGCGCGGTGTTTGGCATATCCATGAACGATGTTACTCCTCCGGCAGCTGCGGCTCTGCTTTCCGAAAATATGTCACCCTTGCGCGTCAGACCGGGGTCTCTGAAATGTACCTGATCGTCAATTATTCCGGGCATCAGCAGTTTATTGCGGGCGTCTATCGCAAGCGTACCCGGAGGAATACGGGAGATACTGTCTCCGGTAAAAATTTCTTTTATCATACTGTTTTCAATCAGTATATTTCCTTCAAAAATTTTCCCTTCATTCAGTATGTTTGCATTTTTTATTATCGTATTCATTTTCCTGTTTTGCGATTTTCAGAATTAACCGGCACGCTCCGTCCCACACAACAGTGGTTTCGGGAAAAACACGGCGCCGGGAGTTTTTTCTACAAATTCCTGTTCAGGTATTCAATATAGCGCGTCAACCGGTATATGTCGCGCCTTAATCCCGACAGTGAAACTTTTCCTTCGCTGTATCCAACTTCAATCGCATCCTCGTAGAACAGTCGCATGAAGCGGGTAACCCTGCTTTTAAGTCGAAATGTCAGTATTCCGTCTTTTTCGCCTGCGAGTTCATATCCCATCGAATCAAAGATATTCAGTATATTTATCCGTTCTTCGGAAAATGTTCTGACAAGCATTACATCCTTTTTTACAAAGGAGACCAGCGGATAGACTATTCCGAAGAGGATAAAAAAACCGGCCAGCTGTGCAGGATATGCGATCAGACTCATGAAAGTCACGTCGCCGTCTCTTTTTTCCGACAGGAAGTAAATGAAACACAGCATGAGCGCCACGAAAGCCGTTATGAACAGTATCGACTTCAATACGCGTATTATATATCGGGGGGGTAAGAACATGCTATACAAAATCCCTCCATATTAATGCTGCTCCGCCTGCGATTCCGGCGTCCTTGTTGCCAAGGGCAGAGGGTTTTACCTGAACTTTATTTTTGTAGCAGTCGAGAAGGTATTTTTCCATATTCTCCTTTGCCGGTGCGAGTATCATATCCTTTGCTTCGGCCAGGCCTCCAAAGATGAATATTACCGAAGGACTTGTGAACGAAACTACATCGGCTAAGCTTCTGCCGAGTATTTCACCCGTTATCCTGAACGCTTCCAGCGCTATGGCGTCGCTGTTGAGTGCAGCGGCGTGAATGTCTTTCGATGTCAGTTCGTTGAACGAAGAATTTCTCAGAACGCTGTCTTTCGTCGAAACGGCCAGTAGCTCGAACACCGTGCGTATTATTCCGCGGGCTGAAACGTATGTTTCGAGACATCCGCGACGTCCGCAGTTACAGTGTCTTCCGTCGGGAACAGCGGTAATGTGTCCCACTTCTCCGGCGAATCCGTCGTGGCCGTATATCAGTTCTCCGTTGGCCACAATGCCGCTGCCCAGACCTGTGCCCAGAGTGATGACCACGAAGTCTTTCAGATTTTTGGCATCTCCGTATATCATTTCTGCGATAGCCACAGCGTTGGCGTCGTTTGTCACTTTAACCGGAATGTCGGGAAAATATACTCCCAGCATTGATGTCAGCGGTACATATTTCCACGGGAGATTTGCGGCGTTCTCAATACAGCCGGTATGATAGTTGGCGCAGGGAGCGCCTATGCCTATGCCGATTAGCTCTGAAAGAGGCATGTCGGGGTTCTTTAACAGGAGCTCGATACTGTTGTATATGGCCGATACGAACTCTTCGGATGCAGGATACTGACTTGTAGCGATATTACTGTCGGTTAACACTTCTCCCGACTGATCTACAAGACCTATGCGGGTGTTCATACCTCCAATATCAATTCCGGCAACTACTTTTTTTCTCATAATAAACTGTTTTAAAGTTTTCTATTAAAAATTTACGGGGTCAAAGGTACGATAATTATTTAATAACTCATGTTACGTATGACATGTAATGTGCGCGGCATCGTTTTGTGAACCGTCGAAAATCAGCTTAGCCCGAAGGGCTTGAATTCCATAACCGCGGGTCATCGACCTGCGGATCAGTCGTTGACCCTGCGATGCTACCTGAACCGGTAGGGGCGGGGCTTGCCCCCCCCCCCTGCCCCCCCCCCCGCGAACCCCAAAATGGCGGCAAAAAAAATACCTCCA
>JAISDK010000111.1 GCA_031264875.1 Prevotellaceae bacterium | reverse complement strand
ATGAAGAAACTGTGAACGGCGGATACTGAGATATTATACAGCTTTGTTTAAATCAATTCAATACAGACTTTATTTCTACACAGCGCTGCTTGTTGCGGCGGTGGCGGGGGCGACGTTCTGCTTCGTTGCGAAGTGGTACGTATTTATGGTGTTTGGCGTTCTGCTGACTGTCTTTTGCGTTTTGAGGATGAGGAGATGCTACAAGTCTTACAGTCAAAACTTCAATTTTCTGCTGAATGCTCTGGAAAACGGCGATTACACCTTCCGTTTTTCGGAAAGCAGGCTTTCGATGCGCGAAAGGGAAATGAACGCGATGATGAACCGTATCAGGGACATACTGGCAAATGCCCGCAAGGAAACGATTGAGAACGAGAATTTCCTGAGCCTGATTCTCGAAAGCGTCTCGACGGGCATCATTATCCTCGACGGCAGGGGCATTGTGCAGCGGGTGAACCGCACGGCTTTAGACATGCTGGGACTGTCCGTATTCACTCACACTAATCAGTTGCAGGCGATTAACGAGACTTTCCCGGAACTGTTCAGCCGGCTGAAAAACGGCGATAATCTGCAGATTGCCCTGACCACCGAACGCGAGGAACTGCAAATCAGTCTGCAAGTGTCGCAAATACGCCTCAAGCGGGGACTGATGCGGATCATCTCTCTAAGCAGCATCGGCAACGAACTCGAGATGAAGGAAATGGAATCGTGGATTCGCCTTATCCGTGTGATGACGCACGAAATCATGAACTCCATTGCGCCTGTCACCTCCCTGAGCGAAACGATGCTTTTCATGCACAGGGACGCCGCCGTTTCACCGGAATCGCTGAAACAGAACACGCTCGAAGCGTTTGAGACTATCAGCTCGACGGCTTCGGGACTGCTGTCGTTCGTGGAATCGTACCGCAAATTCACGGCAGTACCCAAACCGAAGATACAGGATTTCAGCCTGAATGTCCTGATTGACAAAATCGTCAAACTGCACGAAACGACTGTGCGGCAGAAAAACATCGAGCTGACTGTCTCGATTTCCAAACCGGTAACGCTCTCTGCCGACGAAAACCTGATATCGCAGGCGCTGATTAATCTGGTGAAAAATGCTGTCGAGGCTGTCGGGGAGGATAGGGGAGGCGAAATCACGATTTCGGTCGTCAGCCCGGCTACAGACCGGCTATGTATAGATGTTGCCAATTCCGGAGAACCGATTCCGGCGGACATTCTGCCGCATATCTTTGTGCCGTTTTTCACCACCAAGCCCTCCGGCTCGGGAATCGGCCTCAGCGTCTCACGATACATCATGCGACTGCACGGCGGCAAACTGCAACATTCTGTTTCCAGAAACGGAATGACGGTTTTCAGCATGATTTTCCATGTGCTATAGACTATGTAATTGTCGAGAAATAAACTGACTGAATGACAAACAACAATAATGAGCGATTGTATTGCCGTCAGCTTTAATATTGCCGTCAGCTTTAGCTGACGGATAAGAAAATGCAGGACAAAATCCCAAAGACAAGATGTTCAAAAAGTTCCGTCAGCTAAAGCTGACGGCAATATTTTATCACAAGAGATTAAGAAAACAGTCAATTTATTTCACAACAATTCCTATGCGCTCTTCACCCGCTCGGATAAAGACCCTTTATCCGAGCGGATAAAGACCTTTTATCCGAGCGGGTGAAGACTCTTTATCCGCTCGGGTGAAGAGACTCTCACCATACGGGACGTTTTATCTGAGTTCTGATTTGATTCAGGATTTTTTTTTGCTTTATTTTAAGTTCCATAGAGGGTTTGCCGATTTCTAATTTACGGGGATTGGGCAGTATTGATGCAATCCGTGACGCTTCGGCTCCGGAAAGTTCGTCGGCCGATTTTCCGAAATATTTTGCAGCGGCGGCTTTTATGCCATATATTCCGTCGCCGGTTTCTATTATATTAAGGTAAACTTCCATAATTCTTCTTTTCGACCAGAAAATTTCCATGAGAACGGTGAAATACGCTTCAAACGCCTTTCGTGACCAGGTACGCGATGGCAGGAGGAAAACATTTTTTGCAGTTTGCTGAGTAATTGTGCTGCCACCCAGTTTTGTACCGTGGACACGGTTGTGTATTCTCGCTTTTTTTATTGCTTCCAGGTCGATTCCGAAATGAGTCATAAACATGTTGTCTTCCGCAGCAATGACCGCCATTACAACGGAATCGGAAATATGGTCGATTGATATCCATTCGCGGACATTCCGGTAGTCTCCATCCTTGATGTTCTCCACGTAGCGGATAAACATCAGGGGGGTGTAACGCACAGGCAGCCACCTTAAAAGTATCACCGACAGTATGCTGAACGAAAAGAAGCATATTGCCACCCGAAGTATAAATCTCCCGACGACTTTCCGTAATTTATTCGATGACACTTTTTTTGACAACTGATGTATTTTTTTTTTTTGCAAAAGTAGCCATTATTTATTACATACATCGCATTTGACTTGATCGCCGTGTTTGGAATACGCTCCTCATGTTCCTTTTTAAAATGCTGCCTCATGTGAAATTTTTATATACATTTGCGGCGTAAAACAAGAAACGTTTGTGATTATCAAAGATTAAATATTATAGAGTTATGGATATAAATAGCTATGCTGACGGAATGGAACCGTCATATATAACGGTTGAGCGGATACTGGAAAGATCCGAGTATTACAACAACATGATGGAATCGGTTATCCATCTGAAGGAACAGATTGAGAATGGGCAGGGCGGTGAAATCATGCTGAAACTGAGCGACGAACTGCAAAGTAAGCTGGCGCAGATGAAAAAGCTGAAAGAGTACACGGGATATATTCATGAAACTTTAAGGACGCTTCCGCTTCATTCAAAACGGCTGCGGCAGGCCGAAGAATATTTCTATCAGGGAAAATTCCCTGAAATGGACAGGGTTCTGGACGCCGCGACAATACGCGAAGAGATAGAAAATCTTATGGACGACTGTTATTCGAAGGACAGCGAGCGGAGTAGAAAAGCGCTTGCCGGTGCGGAACGCAGATCGTATGAACTGCTTGTCAAGGCGCTCTACGGCTATACTTTTATTGACAATCCCAAATGGTATGAGGATGTTTACAGTCTTCTGTCGGATGCGCATGATGCGTCCTTTAATATGCATACCATGTATGAACTTGCTTCCTATCTGATGGATACCGATGAAAAGGAATGGGCCTGCGAACTGCTCGACGATGCGTATATCATGTACTGCAAGGATGTGGAAGAAGAGTCGTGTTGCCTGTACGGGGCAAAGTGCCTCTGGGCGCTTGGCGTCCTCTCAAGACGGCAGGGCGACACTGTCGGGGCTATTGAGTATATCGGAATGGCATTGAAGGCATATACCGCACTCAGTGAAGTCAATCCTGCCGAATACCGTCCGCTGATGGCCGACATGCTTGAGATACAGGGTGATTATCACGTGTTTTCCGAGAACTATCCTGTAGCCCTGATCGTGTTTGAGGAGGCGATGAAAATTCGACGGGAAATAGCCTCGGACGGTAACAGCGAATATGCCATGTATCTGGCTCATGTGATTGACAAGCTGGCTACTGTTCACTTATGCCTCGAGGAGTTCTCCGATGCAATCTCGCGGTATGAGGAAGCCTTGAAAATCATGGATGACAATATCGAATATAACCTGTACGATATACTGAAATCAAAGGCGAGCACACTGCATAATCTGACGTTAGCCCATTTTTTTATAGATGATTACCAGAAAGCTGTCAGCCTGGCGCAGGAGGAGCTGGAGATTCGCAAGCGGGTGCAGGAAATAGATCTTTTCGGTCAGCTGCCTCAGCGGGCAAAAACCAGAGAGCTGCTCGCCGAACTGTATCTTCACCTTCAACGTCCGGAAGACGCCGTTCGGGAAAGGGAAAAGGTTGTGAAGCTGTACAGAATCCTTTCAGACCATTTTCCGGAGACTTATCTTCCCGATCTGGGTGAGGCGATAAACCTCTGCTCCAACCTGTGCATTCGCATGAAATCATATCGCAGAAGCTTTGAGCTGCTTCAGGAATCTATTGAGATATTCGGCAAACTTTCCGTCACCAAGCCGGAAGATTATTTGCTGGTGCTGGGATGCTTATGGAGAAACGTGTACTATTATTATCACAAGATTGATCCAAACAGGAAAAAAGCGCTTGAGGCCGCACAGGAATCTTACCGGATACTTTCGTCCGTTGAAAGAGACGAGGACTCTGAAGAAGTGTTCAACGACATGAAACGGGTGCTCGGAAAGTCCATGGAATAAATGGCGAAAGGAATGGGAAATTTCATTTACCCAGCTTCTTATATATAAAATTGAAGAACAGGAAACGAAGTGTGAACAGATACGATTTGAGAGTAGAAAACTGTTCTATATCCCTGTAGATGGCGAAATTATATTTTAATAAGCCTAATTTGTTTTTTGATAATGAATTATTCCGTATCCGGTATAATGCCAGCGGTTCTTCAATGCCTGACGCATAATTCGTGATCTTTATTATTTTCAGCCAGAATGCCCAGTCCTGTCTTTTCCTGATTTCCGGCATAAGTATTTCGCCAACAGCCGAAGCGCTGTAAACAGTTGTAAGGCAGGGAATGTAATTGTTCTTCAATAAAGCGCTGTACGTTAATTGCTTTTTAACTTTTATGTTTTTAATAAATTCTCCTTTCTCGTCAATACAGTTGTAGCTTGAAAAGGAAAAACAGCATTTATTGTCTTCCATAAATTTTATTTGCTTTTCCAGCTTTTCCGGCAGCCATAAGTCATCGCTGTCGCAAAAAGCAATATACTTTCCGGCAGCCTGCTTTATGGAATTATTGCGCGCTGCCCCTGCTCCCGAATTTGTGTTCAGCTTAAATATTCTGATTCTATTGTCCTTCAGTACATATTCATTCAATATTTTCCAGGTACTGTCAGTCGAACAGTCGTCTGTAATTAATAATTCCCAATTGGCATATGTCTGCAACAGGATTGATTCTATTGTTTCTGCAATAAATTGAGAAGAATTATAGGAAGGAATTATTATGGAAATTAAAATCTCCTGCATATCATATTTTTATCCACGTACTTGGAATAATATCCATACACTTGACAAAACGGGAAGCCCATTTCCTTGGTGATATTACTATTTTGTCGGAACTGGCATTTAACCATGCGCCCCACCAGCTAAATGAACTCATCGAAATGATATTATGCCTGCACCGGCTCATCAGATACATGTCCTGATTACTTTCATTTCCTCTGTTCCAATCGACAACAATCATGTTTTCTGTGAAATGTATATTCTGATCGACCCATAAAATATTATCTGTAAAAATATAAAAAACAGGATTCTCAACTCTTTTTTTCATCTCCTGTATTGCTCTGACATAATATTCTTTAGACGCCACTCTCCATACAATGCGCAGTCTCGTCAGATATAACAAATGCCTGAAATTTCTCGCCGAATCGAGCCTGCGAATATGCAGGGAAACCGAATTTTCATTACTCATCTTTTTTGCACAGGCTATTGTTTTTGAAGACAGATTGCTCCACCTGAAAATAGACCTTATATCAATCAGTTCAAAATATTTCTCGTTTTGCCAGTAGCCATCATAATACCTGTCTGCATCATCCTCTATCAGGGAAGGATAGTATCCGCAATACAGCGGAGCGCAAAAATGCGTGTTCTTAATAAATAAATTAGGATTGCGAAATAATAATTGACCCAGCTTGCGACGTACTTTAAATAATGGCTTCAAATCCTTTATCTGTGCCAAATCGCGCTCTTCTGCTATGACTGCATGTATTCCGGTATTAAAAACATTTTCTAATTCTAATCCGTTGTGTTGATAGTAGTTTCCAAATTCGGAAATATCTATTTTTACATTTCCATAAACTCGGTTTAGCCAGCAATAAAATGAATATTGGAACATTTGATTTCCCAATCCTCCTATTATTTTTACTGTCTTCATTATTGCATAACACTTTTTTTCTCTCTCTACATATATTATGATATATTTTATGCCAAATTGCTGTCAAACAATCATTAATGTCACTGTGAACTTGACAGGCAATTATTTGATAAACGGGTGATTTCAAAATAAGTTCAAAGTAGAAGATGAGATACGGAAATGTAAAGGGCATTGAATATATATTTCAAGGTGGTTTAAGAAAACTTATAAGCAATAGCATCCCTTAGCTCATCTTAATACTTTACGATACTACAGAAGTTATGAACGTACAGTTATTATCAACTTCAATCCAATCAGGTGGATCAGGTTAATCAGCGGTCAAATGGTGTATCACATGAAAACAGCAAACAGACATGTAGAATTCACTGGGATTCACTGAAATTCACACGAGAGAATTTTTCCTTTTCATCTCTCGCGTGATTTTTTCGTTCATTTACATAAAAACATATAACACGCAATTATTAATAACTTAATTTATAGAATTATGAATAATATCACAGGATTTTCATTCAATTTGGTAGATACTGTTTTTGACCATTATCTCAATAGCAAAGATTTTTCCATCCGTTAACGAACACCAGCTATGACGCAAATAAACCGGATGACGCGATTCGTTGCGTCATCCGGCTTATCAAATCAACATCGAATAATCAGCTATACTAAAAGCTGAAATCGACGCCTGTGTCATCGCCAAATATATCCAGCTGTTTTATTCCC
>JAISDK010000071.1 GCA_031264875.1 Prevotellaceae bacterium | reverse complement strand
GGAAAAACAGATAAGTTACATTGCCTGACAGCGCAGGAAAAAAACTTTCTGAATGCTATGGCTTATGAATATACCGGTAATGAAAATTTTAAGTTTGTGGGACCTCAAGTTGGCACAGGCATGCCCGATTTACATACAATTAACGGAATTGGTAAAAAGTTTTTAGGAAAATACGACAGGGCAGTTGCCGATAAAAAAATCTATCGAACCATCCTGTTTTTTTCCTTCCTGTATTTTCCGGTTTATCCCCTGGGATGTTATCGTGTCAAATTCACAGGAACGCGGTATGAAAAGTCGTGGATTATTTATGCCGAAGAAAACTCTTATTGTCTGAATGTTTAATGGCTTACATAATAGGGATTGTTAAAATTTTAGCCTGGCTTGCATTGGGACTGTTACTTTTTTTCTGTTTTATGATGTTTGAAGTTCTTGGCATAATATAGTGTTTGGATTATAGCAAAATATTAAAATAAAAGGTATGGCAAATCATATTGATATCAGACATAACTCATATAATATCGGCATTGATGTTCCGCTGGAAATAGAGGAGGTTGTGTCGCAAAGACATTCCTTTATCAACAAGTTTAAATGGAAATGGTCGGCGTTGCTGATAAGCTACTTCCTGTTAATTATATTTTTCGCATTTAGAAACAGTGAGCGCAACACCCGGCGCCATATATTTGCATCGTCATAATATGGATGTTTCAAACTGTCCGGTTCCTCATGCGGAAAACACATATCGGCATTGTCGGAACAGATTGAATAGCGGTATATGGGAACGGCTTTTCAATTTGAATTATTGGGAGATAAAAATGCGACGGTATATTTTCAGAAGGGAATTTATTATAACAGAAAAGAAAAACATGGACAAAAAGTATGGCTGGAAATATCTGTTTTTATGTGATATGGAAACGGCTTGGACTGTGTTTTTATTGGACGATTTATACCGGAAAAATTAACACGGAAGGAAAAGTATGTTTCTCTTGTTCCGAAGTAATAGAACTGGGTATTGATTATCTATTGTTGCAATAATAAAACAATAGACCTGTTAAATCTAAAACTATAGTTAATGACAACCGGCATTATTCTGATTGCTGCGACGCTAATCGGATTCGCTATTGCGGCATGCTTGCTCCTAAAGCGAAGGAATACCATCGATACGGCGGATTTCGACTTTCAGCCGCCCGACGGTATCGGGACGCTTGCGGCGCAGTTCACTTCGCTGGATGATAAATTGGATTGGTTCCTCATTTGCTGGCTGTTCTTGCCGTTGCCGGGCATTTTTGTGCTTGCGGTGAAACTTTTCAAGCCCGGACGCTGGTTTTTTGCCGGCAACGAAGGATTCGCCATTTGCAAAGTGGACAGGAAACGCCGGACGCTGACAAATCCGCAAATCGTACGCTTCAGGGATGTTTCCGGTCTTTCATTTTCAAAAATACATCATTATACTGGAAGGATATATACACATACCATTTTTGTTTTCTGGCTGACGGGAGATCGAACCCTTTATAAGGCGTCGGGGAGGTTCAGGCAAAACCAAAAGAAGCGATTTATACGTTTTCTTGATGAAGTGGAATCGCAGTGGAATGCATTTTGTTTTCCAAAGATTGCGGAAGAGTTTGAAACCAGCGGCTTCGCAAGATTTGGCGTTCGCAGGGATATATGCATTGGAATGAATTACATCAAATACAAAGACGTCGTGCTTACAAAAGAACAAATCAGGAGATTTTGGCTCCACGACGGCAAACTGTGGCTGGAACATAAACGCTTAAAACCCGGGTACGGCATTTTCGGACGGATAACATCGCGAAACAGAACAGGAATAGACGTCAACAGTATGCCCAACCGGGATGCGTTTCTCTATTTTTTCAGCATGTTGAAATTGACCGGGCATGAAATGCCCCCGTCCCTGTACCGGTCTCCATTCACGCTCATGTCGTGGGAATCGGACGAAATACCCGCGCGGAAAGACATTCTGTCTGCCGAAAAGCGGCGATTAGCTGAACTGGAATCCTCCGGTGAAATGAGCCTCCGGATTCAGGACAGAGCGTATTCCAAAGACGAAATCATCAAGGCGTTTGACGCTATCCTGTCGGATGCATTCCTGCCCTGGCATCTGCATGTGAAACGGGACGCCGCCCTGTTGCGCTTTCTCGAAACGGGCGTATATTCGCCGAACAAGCGGTTTTTGTCGCAGGAAATATACGGCGACGATGGTTTCCGGCAGTGGCTGTCGCCTTTTTTTGCAGCGGCTTTCGCTTCCATCCTGAAACAATCCATTGAGACACCGCATCTCATGGACGTAAAGCACATTGCCGACCTGCTTCGGGAAAACATCTCATTTGACCGCGATCATGAAGCGGAAGCATGGGAACCCCTGAAAAAACAGCTCTCGAAAGCCGTTTCATATCTGGAGTTATATGCAAAGGATTTTTCATGGAAAAAGCAAAAGGATTCTATCCTGCAACTGGGGTCAATATATTTTCTGCAATTGCTCACGCTCAAGCCGGCATACCTGTTTTATGACGAGACATACGAATATACCAATTGGCTGCACAATACGGTGGCAGGCTCAATACACAAACATGACGACCAATACGCCTGTACTGTTTATTACAATTTGTTGAATCTGGAACTGGATCCCCAGTTGAGGGAAATATGCCTGTCAAATATGAAACGGAATAAAGACCGGGCAATGGCAATGGTAACGGATGTTAACCAGACAGGATTTCCGAGAACCTGGTCCATCATTTATGGCGATAGCCACGATATCAACCGTATGGTCAATTACAGAGATTGGAGTTTTGTAACGACATTGTTAATTATGAGCCCTATTGTCGCTCTTATTGGTTACGCCATTGTGTCCAGCCCGAGATGGGTTTCAGGGTTTGTTTCAGGGTTTGTGTTTATATTTTTTGTTCTTATTGGTATTATTTCCGAAATTGATTCTTTCCGAACTGCCGGAGATAATAAACAAGCAAACAAACAATGAACGGAGAAGAGCAATTATGGATAAGGATGTGCAATCTGCTTTTTGAAATGGAGCGGAAGTGGGTGGACAAATATGACGGAGATGCCGCCGTCCGCCTGCACAGGCGGATGATACAGGTGATCGACGATGCGGGATACCGTATTCATAACCCGCTGAACGAGATTTACGACGAAACCCGCACCGATGTGGAGGCGTCTATCCTGCAGGATGATTCCGAACATGCACATGTGATGCGTATCCGGACGGCGCTTAAACCCGTCATCTACCGCAAGGCGGCGGATGGAACCCTTTTGCTCGTGCAGCGGGGAGTCATTATTGCCGGTTGAAAATCGAGAATTACAAACATTTAATATATAGAATATGACGAATACCATCAATTTAGGAATAGATTTGGGAACGACCAACTCATCCATTGCCGTATGCAGGGACGGCGAAGTGGAAGTGTTCAAAAATCCGTCGGGCTTGAAACAGACGCTTCCGAGCGCAGTCGCGTTCCGCAGGGAACGGA
>JAISDK010000304.1 GCA_031264875.1 Prevotellaceae bacterium | reverse complement strand
ACAATATCATTCAGCGTGCTGCGCATCCGTTCAGGGTTTGCCGAATTGAACTCCCCGTATGTGCGAACCGTCTCCGCAGAATCGGAAGTGATTTTCAGTATGCACGGCGATTCGTAGGGTGTATCCAAAAATACAATCAGACTGACTCCCGTCTCCGAAAATCCCTGTCTCATCTCTTCGATATCGTCGTAAGCGTCCGTCCACAGGTTATTCTCGGCTGCCATATAGACAATAAGGGTACGCTCTGCCACGACAGGCTCCGGCGTTTCCGGAGTCTCGTCCCTGCTGCACGAAGCAAACAAAAGGACGGTGATTGTTATTAATATTTTTTTTCTCATTTTATTACCTGATTAATTGCATTGATCATATTTATCTGTTAATTATTAATTGTTCATTATTAATTGTTCATTATTAATTGTTCATTATTAATTGTTCATTGTTTTGTTACCTGTTCAACGCATTGACCGGATTTTCGCGGCTTGTTTTATAGACCCGTCCGCCGACGCACATAATAATAACAAGCGACAGAGCAAGTAATATTGCTACATAAATCCATGCGCTAATTTCGGTTTGTATTACGGACTGCTGCAGCCAGCGTTTCATTATGATATATCCCACCGGAAATGCTATCAGCGCTCCGATGGCAAGCAAAGTTAAATGTTCTTTGAAAAATATGTCGAGAATATCTTTGATTGTTGCGCCGTTCACCTTGCGGATAGCGATTTCCTTTCGCCTTTCCTCGCAGGTAAGCGATACCATAGATACAAAGCCGAAAACGCAGACCATCAAACAAACGAGCGAAACAACAGTAAGTATTGCAAGCAGGGCATTCTCCGATTTCAGGTATTTGTTGTATTCCTCTTCCATGTTGCAGTAACTCAAGTAAGATTTATGGGGAAATTCTTTCTCAATGATTTTTGTGATTTTTTTCATGCAGGTTTGCCAGCTTCCTTCTTCGTATTTGAATAATATATCCAGATAGTGCGATCTTTTTATCCGACCGCTGTTTGGAAGCTGGAAATAACATGGTTCAGCTGCAATTGCCGGTGAAAAATTGTATATGTTTTTCAAGACACCCTTCACTATATATTGCTCCCCGGTAATAAGACTGCAAAACGATTTTCCTGCAGACTTGTCCCATCCGAAAGCTTTTGCCGCCAATTCGTTTATCAGTACATATTTTTCATCATCATCATCTCTCACAAATTCTCCTTCAATCAGTTTAAATTCATAAAATTTGGCATACTGTTCCGAGATATGCTTATATTCGATTTCAATACCTTTGCCGTCCTGTTTACAGTCAGATATCATGTCATTCATCTTTCCCCTTATTGGCAACAGGGGAAAATGTCCGGTTACGGTTTCTTTTATTTCCGGTATCTGTTTCATCTTGTTACTCAGTACTTCTATCTCTTCGATTCCTACCTCTACCGAACCGCGGTTTTTGAATGAAAATCCTAAATTGACGCTGTTATGCAGGTAATACATCTGTTTCAGGATAATGAGAGTACAGAATGCAAATACAATACTGATTATTAGCTGAACGACAATTGAGACTTTGCGCAGTATCTTTTTATTGCTGCGCATGCTTGCATTAAGCGTGCGACGGCGAAATATCACGAGCATCAAAAAGAAAACTGTCAAAGCTGTGGCAATGACGCCTGCCATATATATGATTGATTCGAGGTATATTGCCGACAGATCCAAGCGTGCCCCGGATACCTTGAGAAAAGAAGAACGGAGAATATTTATTAATACCAGACCGGATATAAGCGCGGCAGTCAGCGATATGAGAAATTCGATCGACAGCATGGCAAACAGCGAGCGTCCCGACGCTCCGTAAACTACTCTAAGTGCAAGTTCCCGTTGACGCATTCTGAAACGGCTGAAGAACAGTGTCAGATAATTGAACAGCGTACACAGTATCAGCAGCAAACCGGCAAGCGCAAAAATAATAATATGCTGAAATTTGACCTCTCTTTTGATGCTCGGGTCTTTGTAATGCATCTCGGTAAGAGGAACAAGCCTTATGTTTTCAATATGGACGGCATCATTTAACTGAACTTTGTGTTCATTGAGTTTTTTCTCAAACACCTCCATGTCAATGCCTGGAACAAGCTCTACAAGCATATTCCCCGAATCATACCAGGAGTCTCCATTATCGTCTGTTTGAAAACTTGTATGAATCCCTTCCAGAAAATCGAATGGATAATTGCTTCGTTTAGGTAATCCGCTTATCACCGCACAAATTTTGTAAAAATCTCCGAGTATTTCAATCTGTTTATCGACAGGACTTTCATTCCCGAACATCTGCAAGGCCCTTTCTTGAGTGACTGCTATTTTTTTTATTCCGGGTATCAGAAAATCCATACTGCCTTCGACAATCCTGACGTCGAACATTTTGAAAAACGACGAATCAATATAGAGAAAATCAGCTTTATGTTTGACTCCTTCATATTCGAAACCCGTATTAATATGACTGACTGCAGTTGCATTTGCTATTTCCGGAAAAATGGATTTGAGATATCCGGCCAGGGGAGCGGGAATGTGTTCCTTTGCAATCACGGTTGGGAAAAAAATGTTAGGACGATATACGCAATACATCCGGTCGGCGTTTTTATGGAAACTGTCGTACGTCATTTCGTAGCGTATCCAGAGCGCCGCCATGGCGAAACAGACGAATCCCACAGCCAGTCCTGCAACGCTTACAAGCGTCTGATTTCTGTATTTCCACATATTGCGGAAGGCTACTTTTAAATAATGAGTTAGCATGTTTATTTATCTATTTTTTTTGATGACTGTATTTTAGTAATAGAGTCCCATAATAAGTCAGGGACTGATAAACATTCCCTGACTTAAATTCCAAATTTCCCAACTTTTATACAAATCTTGATCGAATACTTCGTTTGTTTTCTAATATTCAATATAGAATCTTATTTACAATAAATTTCTACCCAACAAAAAATAGATGTATCTGCATTTGAGCTTTTTGTTACACTAAAAGTCCATGTACGACTGGCTATTTGTGGTATAGTTGAGTAATCAAGAATAGCCGTAGGATTGGGAGTAATATTTACCGTACCTGTGCTGCTACCACCAGGTACTCCACCCCCCGTAATGGTATATGATATAGGAACACTATATGTGTTCGTTTTAAACTTTAATAGTACATGATATGTACCAGCTGGAATAGTTCTAATTACACTTGTTGTTGCAGAGGTTAGGTTTATATTAGCCAACGCAGTCCAGCCGTCGTTTTCATTTCCGTCTTTCAATCGGACCGGCTTATAATTTATACTATGATTGTCTTCCCTATTATTATCAAAACTAACAGATATATTCGGGTCATTCTCTGTCGATTCAATAAACGCATTCGATTTTGCAATTTCAGACAAAAATTTAGTATACAAACTTTGCGACACACCTGAGGCTATTGCATCTGCTTCGGATAAGTCCAGAACATATCTGTTGTTTTCCACAGTAAGATGCTCTCCCAGGATTTTTCGCATTTCAATTTCGGCATCGTTAACCGTGTCTTCCGAAAATTGATCATCCAAATTACAGGCAATGAAAAAACCACCCATTGTAATTGAGATTAATGTTGCAAACAATAAAAATCTAAAA
>JAISDK010000236.1 GCA_031264875.1 Prevotellaceae bacterium | reverse complement strand
GATATCCGCTGTTCCAGTTCTTTTGATCGCGAGCATGACCGTGACCGCGTTCCTCGATCAGCCAGCCGGCAAAGTCGAGGTATTTTTCCTCGCCGGTTACGCCGTAGAGTTTCACCAGCGCGAGTTCGATTTCTTCGTGTCCCGTTACCCAGTGGCGCTTGCCGGGGCCGAAGACGGACATGATATGGTCGGCCATTTTGATGGAAACGTCGAGCAGCTTGCGTTTGCCGGTAGCCTGATAATAGGCGACTGCGCCCTCGAACATGTGACCGGCACAGTACATTTCGTGCATGTGCATGCTTGTCCAGCGTTTATCCAGTCCGGTCAGTGTGTAGAAAGTGTTGATATAGCCGTCGGGCTGCTGGGCTGCGGCAAACTTGTCGATCCATTCGTCCGCCTTGCGCTCCAGTTGCGGGTCGGGATTGTTGACAAGCGTATATGCAATGCCTTCGAGCGCCTTATAGACGTCAGAATCATCAAAAAAGATGCCCGAATGTTTGCCTTCGCCCTTGGCGACATTCTCGAAATTCCGGATTCGTCCGGTCTGGTTTTCAATCTGGTCGATGCAGACGGCCAGCGTAGTCGTTGCATGGCTGTGGAGACGCGGCGCCCAGAAATTGTCGGTAATCTTCACGTGCGAAAAATCGACCGGCGTAATCATCCTGAAAGGCTGTTCTTTTCCGCAGCCGCAAAGAGCTGCGCAAACAAGCGACACGATAAAATTACATTTGTATTTCATACTTTTATTCATTTCTTATTATATGTTCTGTTATTTATTTTCACTTCTATTATGTCCGTTTTTCTCATGATTTATTTTCAATTACGGCTGCAAATATAGGGATAGTTTTTCATTCGCATCCCTTAAAACTCAAATTATACTCCCTTACCAGCAATTTGCAACACTCAATTATCCTACAGGATTAAATCTAATCATAAGAATTACAGCTATGCAGAACTTCCCCTAACATTTTTTTCATTATTTTGTTCGCCGTATTAAAAAAAGGTTTTATCTTCGCGGCATAATTTGTGTTAATATTTATGTATAAAAGTTAAAGTATTTCTTTATGGGTCGTTTTACCACACATCGCTGCTTCAAAAATTTCGGATATAATCTCCGAATGAAGGAAATATGGGAATACTTTGGTACGGTTTTTGCATACGCAGGCGTATTTCTTGCAGAGAGAGAGAGAGAGAGAGAGAGAGAGAGAGAGAGAGAGAGAGAAGTAATCAAGCAGTTACATCATTTGCGCGCGTGCGCGTATATCAAAATTTATGGAAAATCATACGGTTATGTGCTTCTGTTCGGAGGATGTACGGCTTTTCCTGTGGAAAAATTAATCAACAATTAATAATCAACGGTTAATCATGAATAATTATAACGATAAACATATAAATTTAAATTATGGAATTATGTAAAATATGGCGGAATCCGAAAAGCCAAAAGAGTAGGAAACATTTAAATCAAAACCAATGGTAGTAATAATACTGCACAAAATTATGGCATGGTTATACCTGAACCTGCTAACGCCGGACAAAAACGATTATGTGATCCGGCCTGTTACCTCGCGCACGCTTAACGTGAGACAAATTAGTGAATCTGCAGCCTCGCGCGGAGGAGCCGATATTTCGGCCTCGGCGATGGAACATGCGGTAAACCTATTTTTGCCTGAAATGGGGTTTTTATTATGTGATGGGTTTTCCATCAATACGGGATGGTTTACGGCGGCGCCTCATGTTAAGGGTACTGCCGATAGCCCTACTGAACAGTACAACAAGGATAAGCACACGCTGCTTTTCGAATTTCATCAAGGCGCGCTGCTGAGAAAGGAACTCGAAAACGTAACTGTCGAATTTCTTGGACTGGCTGAAACAGATGCTGTTGTTTCTCAGGTTATCGACGTGAAGACGGGTAGCATGAACGACCTGCTCACTCCGAACCGTAACTTGAAAATCGCCGGGCAAAAGATCAAAATCGCCGGCGAGAAGGAAGCAAATGGCGTGTATTTCGTGAATCAAGACACTGGAGAACGGACAAAAGTGGATGATTCTGATATCGTGATCAACAACCCTTCGGACTTGATCGTGGTGATTCCGGATCTGACAGCAGGCAAATATCTGCTCGAAGTGACTACGCAGTATGCTGTCAGCAGTTTGCTTAAAGAACCAAGAACAGCAATGTTTAATAAACTGCTGACTGTGCAACAGCCTACATGACTTAATGTAAATAACTCCTGATGAAGAGAAGCCAAATGATCTTTAGACGAATTACGAGATGGCTACTTCCCGTTTGGGGAAAAGATCTCTCCCCCAAACGGGGAGATGATCTTTACCCGAGCGTGGAAAGGTTTTTTATCCGGGCAGATAAAGGGTCTTTATCCGAGCGGATAAAAGGTCTTTATCCGAGCGGATAAAGAGTCTTTATCCGAGCGGATAAAGAGTCTTTATCTGCCGGATAAAAAACAACTGGCAGAAATCCTGACGAAAGCGCAGGAAAAAGATGAAGAAATAACAATTAAAATGTATATAAATAATAAATTAAATGATTATGAAAAAAGTATTTTTAACATGGATGGCGTTTTTTACAGCTATCGTTGCAGCAGATGCACAACAAATTTTCAATGTGCAAAATGGAAACAGGACAGTATTTTTCGATGATTTGGAAACAGCTGTCACGGAAGCGGTCTCGGGCGATACAATTTATCTGCCCGGAGGTCAGATTGAACTAAAGAATACTTTGATTATCAATAAAAAACTGGCATTAATTGGAGTCGGAGCGGATTCTATTGGACAGGGAACTCAAATGACAAGAATAACGCAACCTGTCCATTTTATAAGTGGTTCCGATGGAAGTTTGATGACGGGATGCAGGATTAATAATTCACTTACCATAGGAAAAGATGGCTCTGATACAATTCAGAATATAATGATTTTCAGAAATGTAATCACTGGAAACATATCGTTTGGATTAAGCGAAAATTATTATCAACAGGATGTTATGAAAAAAATTTTTATTATAGAAAATGTAATTAATGGGCACATATCTAAAGGAATTTGGGTAGCATCACCTAAAGAATGTGTTATTCAAAACAATCTGTTCCCTTTTGGTACTGGCGCAGCATCAATTTCTGGATTTAGCAGTTCTCTGATTCAAAATAATATTGTTACTTACATTTCTGATGTAGAATCATGTATAATATCAAACAATATTATTAATAGATATTTCGGTAATATAGGATCAAACTGCGTATATGAAAATAACGCCTGCTTTTTTGAAAACTGGCTGACAGGTACTAATAATACTTTCCATAATAATCTCATGAATCAAAGCGCAGAGGCTACATTCAAAAACAGTGCAGGATCTTCACCGAAAGATAGGGAGCTTCTTTCCGGCAGTCCCTGCAGAAATGCAGGAACCGACGGGACTGATATAGGAATTTATGGAGGTTCTTCTCCTTTCAAAAATGGTTCTGTTCCAATAAATCCGCATATCAGCAAAGTGAACATTTCCAATGTTACGGACAGCGAAGGAAAAATAAAGGTAGATATAAAAGTGTCTGCTCAGGAACGATAGGTATACATCAGTTAAAGTAGACAATAATGAAACAGTTATATTTCTATATCATATTGTTCCTGTTTGTTTTTGAAGGACTGTTTGCTCAAAACAATATAGTGGGGTACGAATACTGGCTGGACGGCGCTTATGCGGATAAGCAGTCCCTGCAGGTTTCGCCTGTAGAAAATTTTCAGTGGCAGGCAACAATCCCGTACAGCGACCTGGCAAACGGATTGCATGTGTTCAATACGCGCTTCAAAGACAAAAACGGATACTGGTCTTCTACCGTTTCATCTTATTTCTACAAGATGCCAACAGTGGGAGGTGATAACAGTATTATCGAATACGAATACTGGTTGGACGACACATACAGTGCCGCCGTAAAGGAATCAGTAACGGCAAGCTCCGTGTTACAGCTTTCGCAATTAATGGATTTTGGTAAGCTGTCTAACGGATTGCATCAGTTAAACATTCGTTTCAGAGACAAAAGCGGACAGTGGAGCAGTACCCTGAGCCGGTATTTTCACAAATTGCCCGATTTATCTCAGAACAAAATAATCGCTTATGAGTACTGGTTAAACGGAGACTATGAGAATAAGGTTTCGACTGCAGTACAGACTCCGCAAACGTTTATCGTACTTGACAGTATAGACGCAAGCCGGGTAACAGAGCCGAAAAACTCAATCAGTTTGCGTTTTAAGGATGAAGCGGGACAGTGGAGCAGCGTCGTCACAAGTGATTTTTACCGTCCTGCCGAAGCCGGATTTACTTATATTGCGGGCTTGTCGGATGTTGCGTTTACCAATACAAGCCGGTTTGCCGATACATGCGAATGGGATTTTGGCGATGGCAAAACAGGTCATCAGATAAACCCGAAACATACGTATGAGCCGGGCGTTTACAGGGTAAAGCTTACCGTCGAAAACGGAAATAATATCGACAGCGCAATTCACTATGTGGAAATTAAAGGGATACGGACACTAAGCAGCAATAGAGGCGGAAACGCAGGAATTGCAACAGTAACTTTTTATGGTGGCGGATTAACCGGCAACACACAAGTAATACTGACAAATGGAGGAAATCAGATAAGCGGTGAAAATGTCAGGCTACTAACAAATGGAGAATTGGAAGTAGAATTTAATTTAATAGGCAA
>JAISDK010000195.1 GCA_031264875.1 Prevotellaceae bacterium | reverse complement strand
GGAAGTAAAATTGTTAGCAGTGCGGGATGCCTGGATCAGCTTGACATTTTGGATATTGTTCATCCGGACAAAAGTATTTCCGTTACCGAAAACGACTATTTATTCGATTATGAGTATATCAAATCTTTGGGAGATAACAGTAAGGATTTTTATCTCTTTTCCTGTTGCTCCGACAACCTGATCTGTGCTTCGTACTACCGTAGTAATATTATGGAAATTCATATCATGGACTGGAACGGAAATCCGGTATGCAAACTTATTTTGGACAGAAAAATTAAAGATTTCACGGTGGATTTCGACAATGGATTTATGTACACAGTGTCTTTGGGGGAAGAAAGGATATACAGATACGATATTAGAGATATGCTGAACGGAGCTGCCGAACGCCAATGATTCGTATATATACAATAACAATACGGATACTGTTGAATCTCCTTATTTTGACGATTCTTTCTACAGTATTGCTTATCGGCAAAGATTCGGACATTGACGATAATATATACGGTAAATACTTTTGGTTTTATGCGTCCATGGTTTTGTTTGCCGTAATCGCTATTCCGTCGGCTATAATAATAAAGCGCAGAGAAAAATGGAGTTTCAACTTACCCGATTTGTTGATATTCCTGTTTTCGTGTGCAACTGTCGGGATAACTCTAAGTTACACCGACAGATTGACAAACAAATGTATGTTATTGTTATTTTTGATGCTACTGTATTTCTACTTGAGGATATTTCTTTCGGAAAAAGACAAATTGACATACCGACTGTGTTGTGTATTTCTTGTTGTTACGGGTTTGGTTGAAGCGATCTGGGGATTGAGGCAATTGTACGGATTTGCCGATTCGCAGCACGGGTTGTTTAAAATTACCGGTTCGTTCTTTAATCCGGGACCGTATTCCGGCTGGCTTGCGATGGTTTTCCCTATGGCATTGGGGTATGCGATTTTTAACCGCAAGGTACATGAAGATTCACATGCCTGTATTTTGCAATTTTTAACCGTAAAGAGCGCCGAAATAAGCTCTAAATTACACAAGATTTGCCGGTTGCTTATGACTGTTTTATGCTGTCTGACTGTTTCATGTATGATACTGGTATTGCCTGCTGCCATGAGTCGCGCTTCATGGTTGGCAGTTTTGGGCGGTTCGGCTTTTATTGGAATAATACATGGTTTACAGAATAAAAAAAAATCGGATTACTTCAAAAAACACAGGAAAAAAATTGTTATTCTTTCGTTTGCTGCTGTCATACTGTTTGCTGTCTCAATGGTCGGATTGTTTTTACTGAAAAAAGATTCGGCTTCAGGTCGTGCGTTTACGTGGAAAATTGCCGTTCAAACTATTATAAAACATCCATTTGGAGTAGGCTTGGGCAATTTCGGAGGAAGTTACGGTGAAATGCAAGCGGCATATTTCGCTTCGGACGCAGGTACCGAAAGAGAAGAATATGTGGCAACAGGAGTGGAATATGCCTTCAACGAATATTTGCAGATATGTATCGAAACAGGAATTGTGCCGTTTCTTGTTTTTCTTGCTTTCGTGTTTTATGTTTTGTATTTGGGAATAAAAAACAGGAATTTGTTTTCGTCGGGTTCGCTGGTATCGTTGATGATATTTGCTTCGATGTCGTATCCGTTTAATATACTGCCTTTTGCAATAGCTTTTGTGTTTTTGTCGGCGCTTTGTATGGCAGATAACGGAAAAATTTATGAGACACGGAAAAATCCGTTCAATTGGCTACGCCGAACTTCGTTTTGCGGACTTTTTTTTCTCGTTGCGGCGTCTGTAATAATCACTTTGTGCGCATATAAAATATGTCCTTTACATTACGCATATAAACAATGGAAACAAATGTCGTACGGCATGAATAACAGTGAAGCTATAGAAGAATATGCCAAACAATATCCTTATTTGCAGGACGAAATAAGTTTTTTGTTTAAGTATGCCAACATTCTGTCGCAATCGGAACAGTATGAACAAAGCAATGAAATATTGCAACATGCAATGCGAATCAGCTGCGATCCGAGACTGTATAACATAATGGGCAAAAATTATCAGGTTCAGAAAAGATATGAACTTGCGGAGCAAAATTTCAGAAAGGCGGCAAACCTTGTGCCAAACCTACTGTATCCCCATTATTTTCTTGCAAAACTGTATCACGAAATGGGATTAAAAGAAAAAATGGAAGCGGAGATAAACATTGTTCTCACCAAACCGCCAAAAGTCGAATCTATGGCAGTGAAGAAAATGAGAGAAGAACTTATTCAATTAACAATGAACAATGAACAATGAACAATGAACAATTATGATATATCTTTGCAGAAAAATTTGATAAACTAAAAGAATGTTTAATGTTATAAAAAAATTTAAAGAATGGCTTTAGATAATTTAATCTCGGTGTCTTTTACAGAAGACGAATTAGTCCGCATAGACAGGGCATTGATGGAAATCGAAACCATCATTAAGGACAAGGCAGTAAACCTTACTCCGAAACAGCGACAATCGTATGGTCGCGTGGCATACGAAATGGAAGTGTGGGTCGATAAAACCTTCAACTACATGCAGCAGGATCCGCAGCTGGTTCCTCCGTATATTGATATGGAAGAACATACGAAGGACATAACTGCGCACCGCGCTCTCAATCCGCGCATCGCACGCCTGGACGGTATACTGCAATCCCTGGAGGACACAAATCGTTTGCTAGGTAGCGACTTGTATAACAATTCTCTGGCATATTATCGCAATTTGCGCGAAGCCGCCAAGGTAAATGCAGTCGGAGCTTCGGCTAAATACAGCGAACTGAAACAGCAGTTTCCGGGAGGGAAGAAATCAAATCAAATGAAAATTGAAAATTGAAAATTTCGCGATGCAATGTCCTGCAAGAATTGTAACTTATGGCGCGATAGATTTTAAGGATTTCAGGATTCCTGTCGCCAGCAATCCTGATAATCCTTAAATCCTGATCATCCTTGGTTCAGACAGTTGTCGGCGTCGAAATATAATCGAAGGGGCGTCAAAATATAGTCGAAGGGGCGTCAAAATATAGTCGACAGGGCGTCAAAATATAGTTGACAGGGCGTCAAAATATAGTCGAAGGGGTATCAAAATATAGTCGAAGGGGTATCAAAATATAGTCGACAGGGCATCCGAAAGTGGCTTACAAAAATTGATTTTTTTTTTAATATTATAAATTATTCAGTTATGAAAAATTGCGTATTATTATTTTTGCTAATTATGACAGCAGGCTGTACAAAATCTCCAAGCCCGCTGGAACAGGCGTTTGAAATATCCGGCAACAATCGCGCGGAACTGGAAAAAGTACTGTTACATTACGAAAACGA
>JAISDK010000186.1 GCA_031264875.1 Prevotellaceae bacterium | reverse complement strand
TGTGTGTTCGCCCTAATGTGTGTTCGCCCTGCTCTTAATGTGCTACTTACGAAAAGCGTCATTGTAAGCGAAGCTTCGGGCTGCGCCCTCGCAATGACGGACGACGACAGTTTGCTCGACTGTGTGAAATACATTCTTCCTATCTCACGCTTTTGAACTGTGCGCAGTATAACACGACGTAGTCTGGAGACTTATGCATTGATTCATTGTCGTAAATATACGCCGTACGGCGTATAAGATTGATAACCCCGTGCAAGCGAAGCGCAGCTCGGGGTAGAGACGTGATGCATCACGTCTCTACAACACAACTCCGCAAGGAGTTGAACCGCTTCGCAGTTCCGATCGAGAGGAGGCATTTCTACCCCGAGCTGCGCTCCGCTTGCACGGAGTTATCCACATTGGACGCCGTACGGCGTCTCCCGGCATCAATTCTTAACTTGACGACATTGGTCTGGAGACTACGCCGAGCGAGGGCTTTCATTTTCAGATGCCTACGGCGTCATAAGACGCGAAGAATCGTTTTATCTCACAATTTCACCCCGCGCGTAATATAATTGTTCATTGTTAATTATTCATTGTTAATTGTATATTTGCATTTGATTAATAAATTAATAATTGAGTATGTATCAATTTATAGACCGCCATAATGGCCCCCGCGAATCGGAAATACGCGAAATGCTAAGCGCCGTAAACGTGAAATCAATGGAAGAATTAACCGGAAAAATCATACCTTCCGGTATTCGTTTCGACAAACCCCTGAATCTGGATGCGCCTCTGAGTGAAAGCGCCTATCTGGAAAAAATTAGAGCAATAGCCTCCAAAAACAGAATCTACCGTTCGTGTATCGGAATGGGATTCTACCGCACTGCAACCCCGTCAGTTATTTTAAGAAACATCTTCGAGAACCCCGTCTGGTACACATCATACACACCCTATCAGGCCGAAATATCGCAGGGACGTCTGGAAGCGCTAATCAATTTCCAGACAATGATAATCGATCTGACAGGCATGGAAATCGCCAACTGTTCGATGCTCGACGAATCGACCGCCGCAGCCGAAGCCGTGCGCATGATGTACGGACTGAGATCGAGAGCAGCAGTTAAGGCCGGCAAAAACACAGTGTTTGTCGATGAAAACATGTTTCCGCAAACAAAGGAAGTGATAATCACCAGAGCAGCGCCGCTGGGCATTAAGGTCGAAACAGGTAAATTCAGCGAATATGAATTTCACGACGGAGTTTTCGGGGCTGTAGTACAGTATCCGGGAGCAAACGGCGAAATCTGCGATTATAAAACATTCTGCTCGAAAGCGCATGAAAAGGAAATACATGTAACGGTAGCCGCCGACATTCTGTCGCTTGCATTGCTCGCGCCTCCCGGAGAATGGGGAGCCGACATCGTTGTGGGAAGCGCTCAGCGGCTGGGCATTCCGCTGGGATTCGGAGGGCCTTCGGCAGGATACATGGCTACGAAGGACGCTTTTAAAAGAAACATGCCGGGACGAATCATCGGAGTATCGATAGACCGACGCGGACAAACGGCCTTGCGCATGGCTCTCCAAACGCGCGAACAGCATATCAAGCGCGAAAAGGCAACCTCAAATATCTGTACCGCACAGGCGTTGCTTGCCACAATGGCGGGAATGTACGCCGTATATCACGGTTCCGAAGGCATACGGCAAATAGCCCTGAACATACACCGTCATGCCAGCCGCGTAGCCTGTAACCTGCAACAGGCAGGATACAAACTCACTGCCGGAAACTTTTTCGACACCGTGGAAATAGAAGTCGATTCGACCGAACCGGTGAAAAAAGCGGCTCTGGAAAAGCAAATCAACTTTTTCTATCCCGATTCGCGGCACGTCAGAATAAGTTTTGACGAGCTGACCTCGTGCAGTGAAACACACGATATTCTCTCCATTTTCGGTATCGGAAAGGAAAGCGACAGCTGTCCCGAAACCGAGTACACAGGATTCGACCCTGCATTTCAACGGAAAAGCCCGTTTTTTACACAGCCCGTCTTTAACAGCTACAAATCGGAAACCGAGCTGATGCGCTACATCAAAAAACTTGAACGCCGAGACATATCGCTCACTCACAGCATGATTTCACTCGGATCGTGTACAATGAAACTGAATGCGGCCGCTGAAATGCTGCCCCTGAGCTGGCCTGAAATGTGCGGCATACATCCGTTTGTACCCGCCGAACAGGCAGAAGGCTATCACGAACTTATCGACGCTCTGGCTAACGACCTTGCCGAAATTACAGGCTTCAGCGGAGTATCCTTCCAGCCCAACTCGGGAGCCGGAGGAGAATATGCCGGACTGCTGGTTATCCGTCAGTACCATCTCAGCCGCGGCGAAGGCAACCGCAACATCGCACTGATACCCGCCTCGGCTCACGGAACAAATCCCGCAAGCGCAGCCATGGCAGGCATGGAAACTGTCACTGTAGAATGTGACGTAAACGGAAATATCAGCCTCGCCGACTTGAAGGAAAAAGCCGGGAAACACAGTGAACACCTGTCGTGCATGATGATCACCTACCCTTCCACCCACGGAGTATTCGAAAGCGCCATACGCGAAATCATCGACACCGTTCACAAAAACGGAGGACAGGTATATATGGACGGCGCAAACATGAATGCCCAGGCAGGATTAACAAGTCCCGGATTTATAGGCGCAGACGTCTGCCACCTTAATTTGCACAAGACATTTGCCATCCCGCACGGAGGCGGAGGACCGGGCGAAGGCCCCGTCTGCGTTGCAAAACACCTGTTGCCGTTTCTTCCATCGCATCCGGTTGTAAAAGTAGGCGGAAAAGGAACAGCCGTATCGGCGGCGCCATACGGAAGCGCTTTAATCCTGGCAATTACATACGGATATATAAAAATGCTCGGAGCAGACGGCTTGCGCAAAGCCACAGAAATGGCAATACTGAACGCCAACTATCTGTCAAGAAAACTGGCGCCGGCATACAAAACCCTCTATACCGGCGAAACAGGTTACGTTGCTCACGAATGTATCATTGACCTCAGAGACTTTTCGAAAACATACGGAGTCGATGCCACCGACATAGCCAAACGTTTGATGGATTTCGGTTTTCATGCCCCAACCTTGTCGTTTCCCGTAGCAAACACTCTCATGATTGAACCCACCGAGAGCGAATCAAAACAGGAACTGGACAGGTTTGTCGAAACCATGCTTGCAATCAAACAGGAATGTGAAGACATCAAGTCCGGTAAACTGGACAGAAACGATAATCCGCTGAAAATGTCCCCGCATACAGTGTGCGAAGTTGCCGACGACGACTGGACGCATCCGTACAGCCGACGACAGGCGGCATTTGCATTGCCATGGATCGCCGACAACAAATTCTGGCCGGCGTCAGCCCGCGTCGATAATGGATACGGTGACCGTAACCTCGTGTGTGTATGCAGCCCCGTTTAGACGTACAAATACGACTGTTCCGATAAAGCAAGCTCGAATTATCGGTTTAAGTTTTTCTGACCGGCAAATGTCGGATTGCAGCATTATAACGAACTTGATACCATTCGGTTAAATCGAGTTGGCAGTTTACGCAATTGTGGCAATTTGCGGGCTGGTAAAAAAAATATGCGAATTATGTTTGTCATTCATTAAATATGTTTAAATTTGCGCCGCAATAACAAAGTTTATTGCGAAGGTTTTAAAGTAGTATTTATTTGTATGTAAAATTGTTATAACCCCTGTAAGATTATGAAAGTGAAAGATAAACTGTTAATTTTGAGTTTTTTCATGTTTTTAGGGATAGAATCCCAAGCTCAGGCAGTACAGACAGCGGCCAAAGACCCTGTTGGAGAAAAAACAAATGCTGTTGCAACACGTCTCAAACTTGATGACAGCAAAAAGAAATCCGTTTACAACGTCTTCTCCCAGACAGACAAGCGTATTGCGGATTTGGCTATCGGAACACCCGACTATGCCAAACTTATCAACTATATAAATCAGGAACGGTCGGACATGCTCAAAACCATACTCTCGCCGGACGAGTTTGCTTCATACCAGAAGTTTTATACCGCAAGCAATAACAACGAAATAAACGCATATATCAAGAAAAACAATGCCTTCCTCACCAAACAGGCCGCCGAAGAAGCCAAGGCAAAAAAAGATAACGAAAAAACAATGCGGACAGACAAGGAGAAAATCAAAAAAGAAGAATTAAAACAGAAAATGGCCGACAAAAAGGCGGCAGACAAACAGAAAGCAACAGATAAAAAAGCAGCAGACAAGCAAAAACTTGCAGATAAAAAAGAAAAGGAGCAGCAGAAAAAAGCCTTAGCTAAACAAAAAGCCGACGAAAAGAAAAACATTCAAAAACAGAAAGCATTGGAAAAGAAACAGAAAGAACTGGATAAAAAACTGAGTAAAAAATGATACGATGTTTGCTATCAAAATACAGAAAACCTGTCGTTCTCATGGCAGGTTTTCCGATTTTAAAATATGACTGTATTAATTAGATTTTTTAAATAAGTAAAATGTATGAAAAAAAAGATTGTTTTAGATGAAAACGACATACCAAAAGCATGGTATAACATTGTGGCTGACATGCCAGTGAAACCCCTTCCACCGCTGAATCCTGCAACAAAGAAAATTCTTGCGCCGGAAGATTTGGAACCCGTTTTTGCAAAAGAACTGATCAGGCAGGAACTGAGCGGGGAAAAATGGATAGAAATTCCCGATGAAGTGCGGGAACTCTATAAAATCTGGAGACCCACGCCTCTGGTAAGAGCCACAGGACTGGAAAAAGCGCTGGATACTCCGGCTCATATCTATTTTAAAAACGAGGGAGTCAGTCCGGTAGGATCACATAAGCTCAACTCGGCTCTTCCGCAGGCATATTACAACAAAATTCAGGGAATCAAACGCCTGACGACCGAAACGGGAGCAGGGCAATGGGGCGCTGCCCTGCGTTTTGCCGCCAGCATTTTTGGACTGGAACTCGATGTGTATATGGTGAAAGTCAGCTATAACCAGAAACCATACCGGAGAGTAATGATGCAAACATGGGGAGCCAATGTTTTCCCTTCGCCGAGCGATACCACGAACTCGGGGAAAACAATTCTTGCCAGAGACCCGAATAATTCCGGAAGTCTGGGAATAGCAATATCCGAGGCTGTAGAAAAATCGGTGCAAGACCCGTACACCCGTTACACCCTGGGCAGCGTGCTGAATCACGTTGTGCTGCATCAAACCGTCATAGGTCTCGAATGTGAGAAGCAGATGGAAATCGCAGGCGAATATCCCGACATCGTTATCGGATGTTTCGGCGGCGGCTCCAATTTTTCGGGTATAAGTTTCCCCTTTTTGCGATACAAACTGACCGACAATAAAGATGTCCGTATCATTGCGGCAGAACCCGCAAGCTGTCCGAAACTGACAAAAGGAAAATTTGAATACGATTATGGCGATACCGTAGGCTTGACGCCTCTGCTTCCAATGTACACGCTTGGACACGATTTTCAACCGGCAGACATACACGCCGGAGGATTGCGCTATCACGGTGCAGGAACTATTGTCAGCCAGTTACGCAGGGACGGCTATATCGAAGTGCAGGATATTCCTCAACTCGAAACTTTCGAAGCCGGAAAACTTTTTGCAAATACCGAAGGCATAATTCCCGCTCCGGAATCGACGCACGCAATAGCTTCTGCAATACGCGAAGCCAGAATTGCAAAGGAAGAAGGCGTTCAAAAAACCATACTGTTCAACCTTTCGGGACACGGACTGATTGACATGAGCGCTTACGACCAGTTCCTTAGAGGCGAAATGAAAAACTTCCAGATTACGGACGAAGAAATTGCAAAAACCAGAGATACACTGGAAAAAATAGTATAACTCCGAAAATGGAGAATTGAAAATTACATGAAGCTCTGTTCTGAATCCCGGAGACACCGTTCTTCGGGATTTTTCTTTCCGGTACTATGGCGCCATATTGTGTAAAAAAATACGACGAAAACAAAAAAAACATTGCGTAATAAAAAAAAGCATTACCTTTGCGGCTGTGGAAAAATTTGGCTGCTTGCAACCACAGTAAAAAAAATGCTAAAACGTGTTCTACTGTATTTTTCCCTTTTAGGTTTTATTAATTATTTAATTTGTAATAGGATGAAGACATATCTATTTACTTCA